>JASHVN010000056.1 GCA_030044555.1 Xanthobacteraceae bacterium
CTATCCGGGCAGCAACCTGAACACCAACCAGGTCTTCACCTTCGAGGCGCTTTTGGTCGCGGCCGATGCCTATAAGCGCGCTGCTTCGACCGATCCGAAGGCGCTTGCCGAGGCGATCCGCACGACCAACATCACCGATAATGTCAGCGTCGGGCCCGGCATTGCGTTCAACGCCAAGGGGCAGAACGACAAGGTCAAGGACAGCGCCATTCAGAATCGCGGCGGCAAGGCGGTTACGATCGCGCCGAAGGAAGCCGCCAATGCCAAGCCGGAATGGCCAATGAAGTCGTATCAGAGCCGCGGGTGAAATTGCACTCGCGCCTGATGGATGACGGATGACGGATGACGTTTGACGTCTATCTGAATGTCGCCGTTGCCGGCGTCCTGACCGGCCTGGTCTATGGCCTGATGGCGCTCGGACTGTCCGTCATTTTCGGCGTGGTGCGCGTCGTCAATTTCGCTCATGGCGAGATGATGTCGATCGCGATGTATATCGCGGTCCTTTTGTTCTCGACGTTTCATCTCGATCCGCTGATCATGCTGGTGCCGATCGCGGCGGTGATGTTCGCCTTCGGCTATGTGCTGCAGGCAAGAGTGATCAATCCGTTCGTCACCCGGCCTGAGCACAGCCAATTCCTGCTGCTGGTGGCGCTGGCGATCATCATCGCCAACACGCTGCTGATCCTGTTCGGTCCGGATGCGCGAACGGTGCAGACGTCGTACGCCTACGATAGTTTTCAGCTCGGCCCGGTCCTGATCGACGCCTCGAAGGCCTATGCGGGAGCGGCCGCGATCGCGTTTGCCATCGCCTTGTTCGCGTTCTTCCGCTTCAGCCTCGTCGGCAAGGCGATCCGCGCCTGCGCCGACAATTACACCGGTGCGCTGGTGGTCGGGCTCAACGTCAATCGGCTCTATGCGTTGAGCTTCGCGCTTGGCGCGGCCTGCGTCGGCGCGGCGGGCTCGATGATGACCCTGATCGTCGACGTCACGCCGAGCATCGGTCCGGTCTATACGTTGCTCGCGTTCGTCATCGTCATCACCGGCGGGCTCGGTTCGATGGCCGGCGCGCTCGTCGGCGGCATCCTCATCGGGCTCACCGAGGCGCTCGCGGGCCTGTTGTTCACGCCGTCGGCGAAAAGCATGTTTGCGTTCGGCATTCTCGTGCTGGTGCTGCTGTTCCGGCCGCAAGGCATTCTCGGCAGGAGGCCGTCATGACGGTGGCCGTGATCACGCGCCTGGCCGATGACGTGCCGCGGCGAACGCTCATTCTACTCGGCATCCTGTTGGCGGCACTGTTGGTCGCGCCGTGGATCGTCAACGATTATCTGCTCACGGTCCTGATCGTCACGCTTTATTCGGCTTATACCGGACAGGCGTGGAACATCATGATGGGCTTTGCCGGACAATTGTCGCTCGGCAATGCCCTTTACGCTGGATTGGGCGCCTACCTGGCGGCCGCTCTGTTCACCGATTTCGGCATCGGTCCGTGGATCGGATTTCTCGCGTCCATCCCGGTGGCCGCCGCCTGCGGGGCAATCATCGGATTTCTCGCCTTCCGCTTCGGCGTTGCCGGCGTCTATTTCGCCATCCTCACCATCGCGTTTGGCGAGTTTGCCCGCATCGGCTTCGACCATCTGACGATCGTCAACGCCTCCGCCGGTCTGTTCCTGCCGGTCGCGCAATATGCGCACAACGATCTGTGGCGGCTGCGCGGCGATCCGACCATGTTTTACTACGTGATCCTCGCGGCGACTGTACTGGCTTTCGTCCTGTGCCGGCTTCTTCTGCGCAGCCGCATCGGCTATTTCTGGCTTGCCATCAGAGAAGACGAGCAGGCGGCGCGCGCCGTCGGCATCGATACCTTCCGCTACAAGATGTACGCGGTGGTGATCTCCGCGGCCGCCACGTCGTTCGCCGGCGTGTTCTATGCGTTTTTCTACAACAATCTGTTTCCCGAACAGGTGTTCAATATCGGCCGCTCCATCGAGATGATTCTCGGGCCCGTGATCGGCGGCGTCGGCACGCTGTTTGGACCGATTCTCGGCGCCTTCGTGCTCAATGGTCTTGCGGAAACGCTCAACGCGACGATGAGCGCGGTGGGCCTCGATCTGCCGGGCGCCAAGGAGGTCTTCTACGGCCTTTGTCTGCTCTTCGTTATTTTGGCGCTCCCCGAAGGCGTATGGCCGCCGCTGGCGCGCCGCCTCGGCTTTGACAAGGGCAAACGATGAGCGCGCTGCTTTCGCTCGAGCGCGTCAGCAAGCGTTTCCGCGGCCTCGTCGCCGTCGACGGCGTAAGCTTTGCCGTTCCGCAAGGCGCGATCTTTGCGGTGATCGGCCCGAACGGCGCCGGCAAGACGACCTTGTTCAATTTGATCGCCGGCGCCCTGGCGCCGGATGGAGGCTCGATCGTCTTTGCCGGCGAGCCGATTGCGGGTCTCGCGCCGGACGCGGTGTGCCGGCGCGGCATCGCCCGGACCTTCCAGCTGGTGCGGCCGTTTCCGGCGCTCAGCGTCGAGGACAATGTCATTGCCGGCGCGCTGTTACGTCAGCACGACGTGGGCACGGCACGCGAGCGGGCGCAGGCGCTGCTGCGGCGCTTCGAACTGTTCGAGCGCCGCTACCAGCCGGCTTCGGCGCTGACATTGCCCGACCGCAAGCGGCTCGAAGTGGCGCGTGCGCTTGCCACCGAGCCGAAGCTGTTGCTGCTCGACGAGGTGATCGCCGGTTTGCGTCCGACCGAGGTCGACCGCATGGTCGCGGTCTTGCGCGAACTCAATCGCGAGAGCGGCCTCACCATTGTGATGATCGAGCATGTGATGCGCGCCGTCATGGCGCTCGCCACCCGCGTTCTCGTGCTCGATCACGGCACGGCGATCGCCGAGGGAACGCCCGAGGCCGTGGTGCGCGATCCGGCGGTGGTGCAATCGTATCTGGGCGCCGAGGTTGTATAATGTTGCGCGTCGAAAATCTCGATGTGTTCTACGGCGACGCGCAGGCGCTCGATGGCGTGTCCCTCGACATCGAAGAGGGCGCGGTCGTTGCCATCGTCGGCGCCAATGGCACCGGCAAGACCTCGCTCATTCGCGCCATCGCCGGCATGCTCGTCCCGGCGCGCGGGCGCGTCCTCTATCGCGCGACCGATATCGCCGGCTGGCCAAGCCATCGCGTCTGCAATCTGGGAATCGGCCAGGTGGCCGAAGGCCGGCAGATTTTCCCGACCCTGTCAGTGGCCGAGAATCTCGACATGGGGGCGCTGTTGCCGCGCGCACGCAGCCGGCGCGACGAAAGTCGCAAGCGCGTGCTGTCGCTGTTCCCCGTGCTCGCCGAGCGCGCCTGGCAGGCGGCCGGGACTCTGTCGGGCGGCGAGCAGCAAATGCTGGCGATCGGCCGCTGTCTCATGGGCGCGCCCGAGCTGATCATGTTCGACGAACCTTCACTCGGCCTTGCGCCGGCGGTCGCCCACCATCTGCTCGGCACCATTCGCGATCTCAATCGCGAAGGGATCACCTGCCTCCTGGTCGAACAAAACGTCGCGCTGTCGCTCAAGCTCGCGAGCCGCGCCTATGTTCTGGAGAACGGCCGTGTCACGCTATCCGGCAGCGGCGCCGAGCTGTTGGCTGACGATCGCGTGCGCAGCGCCTATTTGGGGCTTTAGCGCATGATGATTTTTAGGTTTGACTGAGGCCGTCATGCCCGCGACAAGCGCGGGCATGACGATTCGATCAAATCGCATCCCGCTCTAATGCGACGCTCAGCCAGAATGCCGGACGCGCTCCATCATGACGCCGAGCGCGGCAATGCGCGCGCCGAGCGGCGCCAGCGGAAAGGCCTGCCGCAGCCGGCCCAGCACATCTGCAGCGCTGGGCAATTCAAATTCGGCGAGCGCCGCCGCCATGGCCCGCGCCATCTCGGCCTCGGCACGTCCTGATAATGCCGCAGGCACCATCGTAACGTCCCCGAGCGGGACGGGAGGTTGCACGCGCACGACGCGGCGAAAACTCATGCTAAGCTCCGTTTGCGGTTCCGGCGCTCGTCAACGCGCAACGGAGCTTAAAGTTCCTTAAGTCATTCGGTGGCGCTGTTTTGAAGCACTCAGGCTTGCGGTGCCCGGAGTCATGAATGACGCCAACGCACAAGACAGTTTCAAGACAGAATCAAAACGGACTCAAAACAGATTGATGATCCGTTCTTCGTCGCCTCGCATCGCTGACTACAGCGGCGGGCCGATCGTCACGTTGAGAGTGCCGACCCCTTCGACCTCGCATTCGATTTTGTCGCCGGCGACGATGGCGGCGACGCCCGAGGGCGTTCCGGTCATGATAATGTCGCCGGGCGCGAGTTCGACCATCTCGGACAATTTGGAAATGACTTCGGGCACGTTCCAGATCATTTGATTGAGATCGCCGTCCTGGCGCACCTTGCCGTTGACCTTCAGCACGATGCGGCCCTTCGCCGGATGCCCGATCGCGGCGGCCGGCTTGAGCGCGCCGCACGGCGCCGAGTGGTCGAACGCCTTGCCGATTTCCCATGGCCGCTTGATATCGCGCGAGGCGATCTGCAGGTCGCGGCGGGTGAGATCGATGCCGACGCCATAGCCGTAGATGCAGTCGAGCGCCCGTGCGACCGGAATGTTGCGGCCACCGCTTTTCAACGCCACCACCAGCTCGACTTCGTGATGCATGTCCTTGGTGAGCGACGGATACGGCACGGTGCCGCCGTCCGGCACGATGGCGTCCGCAGGCTTGGCGAAGAAGAACGGCGGCTCGCGCACGTCCTGGCCCATTTCCTTGATGTGCTCGACGTAGTTGCGGCCGACACACCACAGGCGGCGAACCGGGAAGACCTTGTCGGTGCCGGCCACGGCGAGAACCGGCTGCGGCGGCGGTGAAATGACGTAATTTTGGGTGTCGGTGCTCATCAGCTGGATTCTTATGACACAGGGGCGGGAAAGCGCCGCTTATAACCGACGGTGCAGAGCGGTCAATGCGGTTTAGTCAGACAGCGGCGATTGGCTCGCGGACGTCGGACTGCTCCTTCAATTGCAGCCGGTAGAACGAGGCATAGCGGCCATTCTTGCAAAGCAGTTCCTCGTGACGGCCGGACTCGACGATCAGGCCGCCCTCGACCACCAGAATGCTGTCGGCATGCATGATCGTAGAGAGCCGGTGCGCGATGACCAGAGTGGTCCGTCCCTTGCAAAGTTCGGCGATCGCGTCCTGCACCATGCGCTCGGATTCCGAATCGAGCGACGCAGTCGCCTCGTCGAGCAGGATGATGGGCGCGTCCTTTATCAGCGCGCGCGCAATGGCGATGCGCTGGCGCTGGCCGCCGGAGAGTTGCAGGCCGTGCTCGCCGACCGGCGTGTCGTAGCCTAAAGGAAAGTCGAGGATGAAATCGTGCGCGTGCGCGGCCTTCGCCGCGGCAACGATCTCGGCCTCGCTCGCGCCAAGTTTGCCGAGCGCGATGTTGTCGCGGATCGTGCCGCGGAAGAGATGGACGATCTGTCCCACATAGGCGATCTGCCGGCGCAGCGAGTGGCGCGACACGTCGGCAATGTTTTGTCCATCGATGAGGATGCGTCCGGAATCGACATCGTAGAAGCGCAGGATCAGGTTGAGCACAGTCGACTTGCCGCCGCCCGAAGCACCGACCAATGCGGTGACCTTGTCGCGCTCGACGGCGAAGCTCATGCCGCGCAGTACCGGCGTCCCGGCGCGATAGGAAAAGCGTACGTCGTCGAACTCGAGGCGCGCCGCGCTCAATGCAAGCGGCGGCTTGTCGTCGTCGTCCGGCTCGCCCGGCGGGCTGTCGATCACTTCGTAGAGTACACGAACCCCGACCAGATTGTTGTTGAGATCGAGATTGAGCCGGGCGAGCCGCTTGGCCGGCTCATAGGCGAGCAGAAATGCGGCGAGGAAAGAGAAAAACTGGCCCGGTGTTGCGCCGGTGTCGATGACCCGGTAGCCGCCATAGATGATCGCCAACGAGATGGTGAACCCGGCAAAGATTTCCATCATCGGCGCGGATCGGTTGGCGACACGCGCCATCTTGTTCGATTCATGCTCGACTGAAGCGACACTTGTGTCCAGCCGGCGCCGCATCTCGTCTTCGAGCCCGAAGGCCTTGATCATGCGCAGGCCTTGGATTGCCTCCTGCATGGTTTCGATGATGCGCGTGCCGCCGGTGAACTGCATGCGCGCGATCCCGCGCACGCGACGCACCAGTTTGCGCATCAGCAGCAAGGCCGGCGGTGCAATAACGACCGCGGAGAGCGACATGATCGGATCTTCGGTCACCATCACGAAGGTCAGCCCGATCAGCGACATGAAATCGCGTCCAGCGGCGGTGATCAGGACATTGATCACGCTGCTGACTGACTGCGCGCCGGTGGTGAGGCGCGAGATAAATTCCGAGGAGTGCCGATCGGCGAAAAAGCCGATGTCTTCCTGCAACAGCTTGTCGAACATCCGCCGCTGATTGTCGGCAACAATGCGGTTGCCGATCCAGGAAACCATCACCGCCGATCCATACGTGGCAAACGCCTTGACCACGAAGATCAGCATCGCCAGCACGCCGATCGCGACGATCTCGCGATAGTTCTTTTCGACGTAGGCCGCATTGATCATGGTGCCGAGCAGATAGGCGGAGAACGCCGTCGCTCCGGCCATGATCGCCATGAGCACGAGGGCCGCCACATAGCGCGGCCAGTGCACAAGGGCCTCATCGACGACGAGGCGCCGCAGCAGCGGGAAGGTCGCGTATCTTTCGGAAGTTGCGGCCTTGAAAACGCTCATGCACGACCTTGTTGAGCCCCGCTTCAGGCCAATGTTGGCGAGGCCGGCTGCTACCGTCGTTCCATGCCCGGTAGCGGCGTACTTTTCAAGTGGAATGCGGCGCCGCCAAGGTGTGCAGCGCTCTTGTTTATGCGCGCAAGGATTGCGCGCGGCCGGCGTCGTGTGCCGCCCGGCGGCGTATCAGTTCGCGTTCCCAGGCGAGTGCGTGTTCGACGATGGTGGACAGATCGTCGTAGCGCGGCTGCCAGTGCAGCGTTTTGCGGATCTGCGCGCTCTCAGCCACAATCCGGGCCGGATCGCCAGGCCGGCGCGGCGCCATCTCGACCTGAAAGTCGACGCCAGAGACCCGCTTGACGGCAGCAATGACCTCGTGGACCGAAAAACCGTGCCCATAGCCGCAATTGAGCGTCGCCGACGGGCCGCCGGCGCGGAGTTCACGCAAAGCATCGCGATGCGCCCCCACGAGATCGCTGACGTGAATGTAATCCCGGATGCAGGTTCCATCCGGCGTCGGATAATCGGTGCCGAAAACCGAAAGCTTCGCGCGCAGTCCGAGCGCGGTTTCGACGGCGACCTTGATCAAATGCGTGGCGCCGTCTGTCGACTGTCCGGTGCGGCGTTGCGCATCGGCGCCGGCGACATTGAAATAACGCAGGATCACGTGCTTGAGCCCGTGCGCGGCGCTCGCGTCGCGCAGCATGATCTCGGTCATCAGCTTCGACCAGCCGTAAGGCGAGATCGGCTGCGTCGGCGCGTCTTCGCGCACCGGAATTTCAATCGGATTGCCATAGACGGCGGCGGTCGAAGAGAAAATAAAGGCGCGCACGCCGCACTTGATCGCGCACTCGATCAGCGCGCGGGAATTGACCGTGTTGTTGTGGTAATAGGCGAGCGGATCGCGCACCGAATCCGGCACGACGATCGACGCGGCGAAATGGATGATCGCCTCGATACCGTTCTCGCGAATGATTTTTGCGACCAGGTCCTGATCGCCGCTCTCGCCGACGACGAGCGGCACGCCCGGCGCAACCGCCCAGTCGAAGCCGGTGGAAAGATTGTCGAGCACGACCACCTGCTCGCCGGCATCGATCAGCGCATAGACCATGTGGCTGCCGATATAGCCGGCTCCGCCCGTCACCAGGATCGTCATGTTGCTCGACCTGTTTATATCTCGCCGGCCCTACACGGATTTGATGAATACCGCGTTATATCGGGTGCTCATTGAGCGGCCGCGACCGCCGCCAGAGCGCGCTGTGTGGCCGCCAAAACCTCGTCCGGGCCGATCTCGACCATACAGCGGTGATGGCCGAGGCGGCAGATCGGCTTATGGCAAGGCCGGCAGGGCAGTTCGGTTTTCGCCTGGATCTTGGCGGCCAGGGGATTGAGCGGCGCCCAGTGCCACGGGCTGGTTGGTCCGAAGATCCCGACTGTGGGGGTGCCCAAAGCCGCGGCGACGTGGAGGAGGCCGGAATCATTGGAAACCGCCGCCGAAGCCGCCGCCAATGCCAAAACGGCCTGGCGCAAATCCGTCGCGGTGAAATCGCGCGCCTGCGTATCGCCAACGATCTCGCGCGCCAAGGCTTTTTCTCCCGGCCCGCCCAGCACCCAGACCGCAAATCCGTCGGCAAGGAGCCTTTGAGAGAGTGCGGCGTAAGCGGCAGCCGGCCAGCGTTTGGCGGGCCCGACGGCGCCTGGGGCAAGCGCCACGGCAGGGCGGCCATTTGCCGCCAAGCCGTGCTGGCCGCGCCAGGCGGCGAGTTCCGGGGCTGGAACCTTGAGTTCTGGCGCCGGCCATTCGGCTGGAAATTCAGCGCCTGCGGGCAGGGCGAGGGAAGCGCATTCGTCGACCATGCGCGGCAACCGGCCTTTGCCGAAACGCAGATCGTTGAGGACGATGAACCGCGCCTCGCCGAATAGGCCCGTGCGTTCGGGAATTCCTGCCAGGAACGGCGCTAGCGCCGATTTCCAGGTCTTCAGCATAACGAGGGCTGAACCGTAATCCTCTTTCTTCAATCGCCCTGCAAGCTGGCGGTGCTGGCTGAAGGCGAGCCTTTTCCGCGGCAGGTCCACAATTACGGCGAGGCGCACGCCCGGCATGTAATCGGCGAGCGGGGCGCAAAGCGTGGTCGACAGCATATCGATCGGCCGGTCGGGAAATCTGGCTTTCAGCAGCCGGACCACTGTGTGACAGCGGACAAAATCACCGATCCACATGTAGGGAACGATGAGGATCGGGCGGCTGTCCGGCCCCTTTGCGTCCCCTCGCCGTATCCAATCTAAAAGATGATTATTCATTCATTTTTACACGCTACGAGAGGCCGTTCGAATAATCTCGTGGCATATCACCGTTCTTGCTGCGGATGATGAGCCTTTCCCGCGTGCTCCGCCTATCGCCGGCACACTCTTGCGACCTCGCGACCTGTAAGGCAGAAATCACGTCAGCATTATGCCCGAACTCAGCGGAATCGTGATCACCTTGAACGAGGCGGCCAATATTGGCGCGTGCCTTGACAGTATCGCGTTCTGCGACGAGCGCATCGTCGTCGATTGCGGCAGCACCGATTCCACCGTTGAAATCGCGCGGCAAAAAGGCGCCCGCGTTGAATCAAAGGAGTGGCGGGGCTACGGCCCGCAAAAGAATTACGCCCTCTCGCTTGCCAGCGGCGCCTGGGTCCTTTCGCTCGATGCCGACGAGCAGGTCAGTGCGGAGCTTGCCGCCGCGATCAAAACGGCGATGGCCGATCCCGCAGCCGATGGTTGGGAATTTCCCCGGCTTTCGAGTTTTTGCGGTCGTCAAATGCGCCATTCGGGCTGGTACCCTGATTATGTGCTCCGGCTGTTCCGGCGCGGAAAAGCCTCGTTCAGCGACGTCATCGTCCATGAGCGTGTGATCTGCCGCGGAACGGTGAAGCGGTTGCGGCTGCCGCTTATTCATCATCCGGTCTTACGGCTTGAAGACGCTTTGTCGCGGATGGACCGCTATTCCACGGCGAGTGCGAAGGCGATCGTCAGTTCCGGCCGAAAGATCTCGTTTATGACCGGTATCGGCCATGGACTCTATTCGTTCTTCAAGACCTACGTGCTGCGTGCCGGCTTTCTGGACGGCACGGAAGGTTTTCTGCTGGCAGTCGCCAACGCGGAAGGCAGCTATTATCGCTACATGAAGGCCTGGCTCGCGGCTCGCGAGCTTACGAAGCGCTAGCTTCGCAATTGGCCCGTTTTGTATGAATAAAGATTCATAGTATGTGGCGGGTGTCGAGGGTCGCGCGCTTGCGCCAGTTACGCAGAGCCTTAGACTGCAAAAAGCGGGCGCATGGGGCGCACGTCGAAACGATTTAACCCTGCACGTCGATGTTATTGGTCACCGGCGGGGCCGGGTTCATCGGATCGAATGTGGTTGCGAGCCTCAACGAGGCCGGGCGCGCCGACATTGCCGTCAACGACACGCTCGGCGGCGACGGCAAATGGCGCAATCTGGGCGCCCGCCAGCTCGCCGACTTTGTGCCGCCGGCTGAACTTCTCCGCTGGCTCGAGGGCCGCAAGCTTGAGGCCATCGTGCATCTTGGCGCCATTTCCGCCACCACCGCGACCGACGGCGACGCGGTCGTCGAGAACAATTTTCGCCTGTCATTGCGTCTCCTCGACTGGTGCGCCGCCACGCGAACGCCGTTCATCTATGCTTCGTCGGCCGCGACCTATGGGGATGGCAGAAGCGGTTTTTCCGACGACGGCTCGCTTGCCGCGCTCAAGCGGCTCAAGCCGATGAACCTTTACGGCTGGAGCAAGCACCTGTTTGACCTGGTGGTGGCCGAGCGCGCCGCGCGGAAGGACCGATTGCCGCCGCAATGGGCCGGACTGAAGTTCTTCAATGTCTTCGGCCCGAACGAATACCACAAAGGCGAGATGATGAGCCTCGTCGCCAAGCGCTTTGACGAGGCCAAGGCCGGCAAGATGATCCGGCTGTTCAAGTCTTACCGCCCCGGTATCGCCGACGGCGAGCAAAAGCGCGACTTCATCTATGTGGATGATGCGGTGGGCGTCGTGCGCTGGCTTCTGGATACCCCAAAAGTCTCCGGCATTTTCAATGTCGGCACAGGCGCAGCGCGCAGCTTCCGTGATCTGATGACCGCGATGCTGGCGGCCCTCGGACGCGAACCGGCGATCGAGTATATCGATATGCCGGCTTCGATTCGCGGCAGCTATCAGTATTTCACGCAAGCCGAGACCGAAAATCTGCGCCGGGCCGGCTATAATGCGGACTTCACATCGATCGAGGAGGCGGTGCGGCGCTACGTGACGTGTTATCTCGATCGCGCCGATCGCTATCGGTGAGCAGACGGCACGGCGCGAGCGGGGGAGCGGCAAACAGGCATGTTCGATTTCGAAGAAGCGCTTAAGCTCATCGGCGGGCAGACGGTTCTCTGCGTCGGCGACCTCATGCTCGACGATTTCGTCTATGGCGAAGTGACGCGCATATCGCCGGAGGCGCCGACGCCGGTTCTTGCCGTCCGCCACAACGAAATCGAAATCGGCGGCGCCGGGAACGTGGCGCGCAATATCGCCGCACTCGGTGCGCGCTGCATTTTTGTTGCGCTGATCGGCAACGATGATGCCGGCCTCATGCTGACCAACGCGCTCGGCAAGTTCAACGACGGCATCGTTCCCGATCTCGTGGTGGACCGGGCGCGGCAGACCACGCGCAAGGTCCGCTTTGTTTCCGAGCATCACTCCACTCACCTGATACGGGCTGATTGGGAAACGGCGGAGGCGGTCAGCCCGCAGAGCGAAGCGGCGTTGATCGCCTATGCGGAAGCGGCGCTGCCGCAGATCGGCGCCGTGGTGCTCTCGGACTACGCCAAGGGCGTGCTCACCCCGCGCGTTATTCGCGCGGTCATCGACGGCGCCAAGCGGCTCGGCAAGCCCGTAATCGTCGATCCGAAGAACCACGATTACAGCGTCTATCGCGGCGCGACGCTGATCACGCCGAACGCCAAGGAATTGGCGGCGGCCGTTCACCGACCGCTCGCCAGCGACGCCGAGATTGCCGAAGCGGCGGCCGAACTGGCACAAACTCTCTCCTGCGATGCGGTTCTGGTCACCCGCAGCGAAGAGGGCATGACGTTGCAGGTTGCCGGCGAGCCGCCGGTTCACATACCCGCGTACCCGGTGAAGGTGCGCGACGTTTCCGGTGCCGGCGACACGGTCGCTGCCGTGATGGCCGTGCTGCTGGCGATGAAAACACCATTCGAGCCGGCCATGCGCGCCGCCAACGCCGCCGCCGCGGTGGTGGTTGGGAAGCGCGGCACCGCCACCGTGTCGCTTGGCGAATTGCGCCACCGCATTCTGCCGGCGGCTTCACTGGCGCCGGAAGACAAGATCGTATTCGACTGGTCGGTGCTCGATGAACGCCTGGCGGAATGGCGGAACCACGGGCTGCGCATCGGCTTCACCAATGGCTGCTTCGATCTTTTGCATCGTGGCCATATCAGATTGCTGGCCGAAGCGCGGGCCGCCTGCGATATCCTGATCGTCGGCCTCAATAGCGACGCCTCGACGCGGCGGCTCAAAGGCCAGGGGCGTCCGATCAACGTGGCCGAGGGGCGCGCTGAAGTGCTCGCTGCCTTGGAAGCGGTCGACCTCGTCGTCGTCTTCGAGCAGGACACGCCGCTTGAACTGATCAAGCTGGTGCGCCCGAATGTGCTGATCAAAGGCGCCGATTACAGCCGCGAGGCCGTGGTCGGCCACGAGGTCGTCGAAGCGGCCGGCGGTCAAGTCATTCTCGTCGACCTGGTGCCCGGTCATTCGACGACGAACATTGTTCGCCGCGTGACCGAGCCAGCGCTGCGCGCCGGCAAGCCGGCCGTATCTTAGGGTCGCGCTGTTGTGACCACGGGCGTCATGGAGCGTGCGATCTTGCCCGGCTTGGTCAGGGGCGGGGCGCGGAAGCGATGAGCGACCTCATCTCGATCATTCTTACGACCTATAATCGGCCGGATGCGCTCGATGCTGCATTGCGCGCGCTCGCCCATCAATCCGATCTGAATTTCGAAATCATGGTGGCTGATGACGGATCGGGACCCGAAACGGCGCGCGTGATCAAAGATTGGGCCTCGCGCCTGCCGGTTCCGGTCAAACACGTATGGCAAGAGCATCGCGGCTTTCGCGGGGCGGAGATTCGCAACCGCGGCATCGGCGCGAGTTCCGGAGGCTACTGCATCTTTCTCGACGGTGATTGCCTGGCGCGCGCAGACTTCATCGCCACCCATCGCCGGCTCCGCGAAGGCGGCTGGTTCGTCGCCGGCAATCGGATTCTGCTGTCACGGAAGCTCACCGAGGATGTGCTCGCAGGGGCAGTGGCAGCGGAAACCTGGGAGTTTTCCAGACTGGTGCGTGAACGACTGCGCGGCCGGGTCAATCGGCTGCTCCCGGCAGTCAGTCTGCCGCTCGGACGCTTGCGCAAACTGCACCGCAACGATTGGGAGAATGCCAAGACCTGCAATCTGGCAATCTTGCGCCGCGATCTCGACCGCGTCGACGGGTTCGATGCAAGCTATCGCGGATGGGGACGCGAAGATTCCGACCTCGTGGTGCGGCTCCTCCACGCCGGGGTGCAGCGCAAAGATGGACGCTTTGCGACAGGCGTATTGCACCTCTGGCATCCCGAGGCCGATCGGACGCGCCTGCCGGACAACGAGCTGCGGCTCAAGGAGGTGTTGGCGGGCAACCGTGTCCGGGCCATAGAAGGGCTTTCATCGCTGTGCGAGGACGTCAAGACATCAGCGCGAGCAAACGCAAGCGATTGAGTGCCTCGGCCAAATACGGCAAGTCGTGAAATGAAGCCGCGAAATGAACAAGTCGTGAAATGAAGACGCCACGTCATTTTGGGCGTCATTTGCGGCCGGGCTATAATTTGGCCTCACACGGCTGGCAGGGGTTCGTAACTGTTCATGACGACGATGACCATTTTCCGCGCTGCGGCGCTCGACCGGAAAGCGCTGGAGCGGCTCGCCGACTGGCTCGCCGTGGCAGTCGCGGTTTCGCTGCCGTGGTCGACGACGGCGACGGGGATTCTCGTCGTGCTCTGGCTGCTCGTCGTTCTGCCGACCTTGGATGTCGCCGCCGTCCGGCGCGAGCTTACGACCCCGGCGGGAGGCCTGCCGGTGCTGTTGTGCGCGCTCGCGGCCGCCGGCCTGCTCTGGGCGGACGTGAGCTGGGGCGAACGCCTCGGCGGTTTTTCCTCGTTCCTCCGCCTGTTGGCCATTCCTCTCCTGCTGGCGCAGTTCCGCCGCTCTGCGTTCGGCAGCCGGGTGCTGCTGGGATTTTTGGCATCAGTCTCGGTCGTGTTGCTCGCCTCCTGGGTGCTGGCCATGTTTCCCGGCATTCCGTGGCGCGGGGTATCCGGCGTCCCGGTGAAGGATTACATCCTGCAGAGCGAGGAATTTCTGATCTGCGCCTTTGTGCTTTTGGCAATCGCGTGCAACAGGATCGGTCCGCGCCGCTGGCCTTCCGTTCTTGGTCTTGGCGTCCTGGCCGTGCTGTTCGCCGCCAACATTGCCCTCGTCGCGACGGGGCGCACGACGCTGCTGGTGGCTCCGGTGCTGGCGCTTCTGCTCGGCTGGAGGCTGTTCGGCCGGAAAGGATTGGCTGGCGCCGCCGTACTATTTTCTATCCTGGGCGCCGCGGTGGCGTGGACGTCTCCCTATCTGCACGCGCGGTTGACGACATCGATCAGCGAATTGCACGCTTACGAATCGCGTGATGCGTTGAACTCGACGAGCGAGCATCTGCAGTTTATCAGAGAATCGATCTCATTCGTCGAAGCGGCTCCGATCTTCGGTCACGGCACCGGATCGATCGCGGAGCAGTTTCGCAAAGCAGTAATCGGGCAAACCGGTCCGGCGGCAAAAACCTCCGGCAATCCGCACAATCAGATTCTCGCCGTCGCCATTCAGCTCGGCCTCATCGGCGCGGGCGTGCTGCTCGCGATGTGGATTGCGCATTTCATGCTGTTTCGCGGCGGCGGATTGATCGCCTGGATCGGCATCGTCATCGTCACCGACAACGTCGTGTCCTCGCTCGTCAATTCGCATCTGTTCGATTTTACGCAGGCATGGCTTTACATCTTCGGAGTCGGCGTCGCTGGCGGCATGGCGTTGCGCGAACGGGACTCGGCGCGTGGAGCGGATTTGACATTCGCTAGCCGCCCGGCTGCAAACTCGTGAAGCGCAAACTCGTGAATCGCAAACTCGTGAAGCGCAAACTCGTGAAGCGAATGTCAAATCCAGGGCTCTACTGGCAGTTATATTTGCTAGCGGTCCTTTGATTCTGACATTCGCATGATAGCGTGCCGAAACGGGATGCGAATGTTAGATCGGACCAGTAGACGTTATGAGCGCGATCGAACTCCCGCCTGAGCCGCGCGTGCTTGTCGTGGCGATGCGCCGGCTCGGCGACGTGCTGCTGACGACGCCGCTCATTCACAGCGTGAAGCGGGCGTTTCCTGCAGCATCGATCGATGCACTGGTGTTTGCCGGGACGGAAGGGATTCTGTCTGGAAACCCTGATCTCGCCGGCATCATCGCCGTTCCCGAACGGCCGAGCTTGCGCTGCTCTCTGGCGCTGCTGCGGCGGGTCGGGCGCCGTTACGACCTCGCGCTTTCGACCCAGACCGGCGATCGGCCGACGGCTTTGGCCTGCTTCGCCGGACGGCGAAGCGCCGGGCCGCTCGAGGCCGAAAAATTATCCGCGACGATCAAGCGCCTCGCGCTCAGCCGATCGTACGTGACGGAGCGCGGGCGACATCGCATCGTCGATCTGTTGCGTCTTGCCGAACTTCTCGGCATTCCCGCGTGCAACGAAATCGTCTGTCCGCAAGGCAAAGTGCGGCCGGGTTTGCTGCCGGCGCACCCCTACGCGATTGTCCACGCGGCGCCGAAGTACACCTACAAGCGCTGGACAATCGAGGGCTGGCGCAGAGCTTCCGGCGCGTTGCGACAGCGTGGGCTCGCGACTTTGGTCATCGGCGCCAAAACCGATCGCGCCTATCTCGATGAGGTCTGGCAGGGATGCGACGTGACCCGGCTCGATGGCGTGCTCGACTGGCCGGAAATTTCCGCTTTGATCGGGGCTGCGCGCGTCTATGTGGGCCCCGACACCGCTGTCACGCATTTGGCTGCGGCGACGGGGGCGCCGACGGTCGCGCTGTACGGCCCGACCGATCCTCGCATCTGGGGTCCGTGGCCGGTGGGCGGGCTTGAGCGCGCGTGGGACGCTGCCGGGACCATCCAGCATCGCGGCAATGTCTGGCTGGTCCAGAACCCGCAGCCGTGCCTGCCGTGCCAATTAGAGGGCTGCGCGCGTCGCCTCGACAGTCACAGTCGATGTCTCGACGAACTCTCCGCCGGCCAGGTTGCCGTCGCCATCGATCAAGCGCTGGCCGCCCGGCAGGCCGCGCAAGGCCAGTTAGGCAATCATTGACGCCGGATCTGTAGAACCAGTCCGGAGAACCGGGGGGACATTAGCGGCACCACAGTCCCGCCACGAAAACCCGCAATCTGGGGAACCAAACCAAAAAACAGCAATACGCGGGAGCCCAAGCGATTTCGGCATGATTAAACTGAGACTCTGACGGCCGGTATGACAGTCACGCGTTTCGTCGCAGCGGCATTCGCGCTCGGACTCGGCCTCGCGCTCGGGTCGTGTAGTTCTTTTTCCGACGCCGTTTCCGATCATTGGCCGCATTTTGCCGGTGGCGAGCCTGGCGATCTGCCGCCCCGGCCGGGCGCTCCGGGCTACGATGCTTTCATTGCCCATGGGCAGCCCCAACAGGGCACGACAGCTCCTGCCGGCAATGCGCAACCCAATGGAGCAAGCGGCACTGCTCAACCACCGAGTGCGTTCACCGAGCAGCCACCACAGAACCAGCAACCCGGTGCACCAATGGCGCCGGCCGCGGGTCCGCGCAGCGATCCCGCCGGTTTGTATTAGAGCATGATCCCGAAAAGTGGCTACCGGTTTTCAGAAAAGATCATGCTCTAAGAATAAGCCAGAGCTGAAGCTTGAGAGCGTGCGTACGGCAGAATCACGCCACGCCAGCGCGCAGCAGGTCGTGAAATTGCACGATGCCGATCGGGCGTTCTGATTCGACAACGATCAGCGCCGATTTTTTCAACGAATTGAGCAGTTGCAGCGTCTCGCTGGCCAATTGGTCGGGTGGCACTACGATCGGGGAGGTCGTCATGACGGAGTCGACGGTCGCCTGCAGAAGGTCGGCGCGCATGTGGCGGCGCAGATCGCCGTCAGTGATGATGCCGGCGAGCTTGCCCGCGCTGTCGACAACGACCACGCAGCCTAAGCTCTTGGCCGTCATTTCCACTATCGCTTCCGACATCAGCGAGCCCCGCGTGATCAGCGGCACTTCTTGACCAGTATGCATGATGTCGCGGACGAATTTGAGCGCCGCGCCGAGCTTGCCGCGCGGATGAAAGATGCCGAATTCCACCGCGGTGAATCCGCGGCTCTCCAGAAGTGCGATCGCCAGCGCATCGCCGAGAGCGAGCTGCATCAGCGAAGAGGTGGTCGGCGCCAGATTGTGCGGGCAGGCTTCGCGTGCCGCCGGCAGCACCAGCACGATGTCGGCGGCTTTGCCGAGCGTGCTGTCGGCGTTGACCGTCACCGCGATCAGGTCGATGCGAAACCGCCGCGAATAATTGATCAGGTCCTTGAGTTCTTCAGTCTCGCCGGACCACGACAGAGCCAGCATCACGTCATCGGACGTGATCATGCCGAGATCGCCGTGGCTCGCATCGGCGGCGTGCACGAAAAACGCCGGCGTTCCGGTCGAGGCCAAGGTCGCCGCGATTTTGCGGGCGATGTGGCCGGACTTTCCCATCCCGGTGACGATCACGCGGCCGCGGGCGCCACGAATTTTTTTCACAGCGGCGACGAACGCAGCGCCGAGGGAGGCGCACATGGCAGCGGAAAGCGCGGCGACGCCTTCGCGCTCGGCTTCGAGCGTGCGCAGCGCCGAGGCTACGTATGATTCGGTCGCCGGCTTCGGTGCGCTCGTATCAGGCAAACCCATAGTTCCCCCGCACCCTCACCACATCACCGCAGTAAATCCAGCGGCCACACCTATTGCCCCCACGCCGTGAACGCATCGTTGAAAGCGTGCTCGCCGGGCGGTCCCTTCTCCAATGTCAGAATGGCGCGGCTGCCATTGTTGTAGACGATGAGGACATCGAACCAACCCCGCTCCTTGAGAAGCTGAATGTTGCGTTGCATGTCGGCATCGGCGGCATTCAGCCCGATGAGGAAAAAGCCATTGGTCACTTTGACGGCGAGGCCGGCCAGCGGCATGCCGCGCACTTCTTCGGAATCCTTCATGAGGATTCCGGGCACGTTGGAAATGCCGCCGCCGGGAAAATCAGGCGGCAGGTTGAACATGATTTCGATGGTGTGGCTCGCCGGCAGCGCCTTGTCGGTGTTGCGGCGAAGCGACCAGGTCACCGTCATATGCCGCTCGGGGATCGAGATATCCGCACGAACCGCGAGTTCGGGCGCCAAGCCGGGGCCAGGCGACACGGTTTCGGTGCGCCAGACAACCGAGCCGGCAAAGCGCTTGCCCTGCGGATCGTTGGGATCCGCCTCGTACAATACGGCGTGTTGCGCGACTTCCGGTCCTTGTTCGGCATTGCCCGGATTTGTGCCGGTCGCCGGCGCCTGGCCGGGAGTTTGCTCTTGTGGAACCCGCCCATCGAATTTTTGCGTCGGTGGCGGCGTCTGCGCCGTCTGCTGCGATTTCGCCGGCGCGAGGAAGTGATATATGGCCGCGATATTGGCCCGGTATTCCCAGCCGCCCGCGGCAACGCCCAACACGATGATCAACAGCAGCGCGGCCTTCATCCAGCCGCGATAGGAGCGAGGCGGACGGACTTCCTCGTACTCCTCTTCGCCATCGTCCATTTCGGCCGTGCGCGCTTGCCCTCGAAGCGACCGCGGGCCTGCGTCCTGCTGGTCATAATAAGTGGGTTCGAGACTTTGCAACTGCTGCAGCAAATCGTCTTCCGCCGGCGGCAATTCCTCTTCTTCGATTTGCGGCGCGCTTCCGTTGGGCGGCGGGGGCGGAGAAAAATCTTGCACAGGTGCTGCGCGCTGCAGCGGAGCTGGCGCGTAGGGATCGTGCGTGTCGCGCTTGGTCTGTGCCGCCTTCGCCGTTGCGGCGCCGGAACCGCCAATGTCGCCCGCGACACCGCGGAAGCCCTTGAAGCCCGTTGCTTTGGTCGTCGAGCTGCGCGCCTCCAGAATCCGGTTGCGCGCGCTCGGCTTTGCCGCCGGGCGCGGCGCTTCACCGGCGTTGACGGCATCGCCCTCGGGCTGATGCAATTGCGGGGACGGAGCCTGCGGCATCTCGGCGTTGACGGCCGGGGGCAATTCGGCCGCGGCTGCATTGGCGCGCTCGCGCCGGAGCGAAGTGGCGGGGTCGGGCGGGGGAGGCCCTCGATCCGTGCCCGTCAATGAACGCGGCGAAAGCGCTGCCGCGCGCGGCTCGGTGCGAACCGGCGGCGCCGGCGGCTCGGCGAGTGTCTTGCGCGCGGCTTCGTTTTCGACCCTGCGGATCGCCTCTTCGAGCGCCAAGCGCTCTTTGGTGATGTCCGACTCGGACAAAGCCGGCTCGACGCCACGCAATTGCGCAACAAGGGCCGCGCGCGCGCGATCGTAAAGCGCGCGGCGCGCCTCGCCGGTATTCTTGACCAGGCCGTCGACGGCTTTGGCGATGAGCGGGTGATAGTCGGTCATCTCAAAAGCTTACGCTCGCTCTCGTTTTGTTTCATCACCCCTCGAACGGATTGTGCATGAGGATCGTGTCCTCCCGTTCCGGACTGGTTGACAGAACGGCGGTCGAACAGCCGATCAATTCCTCAATCCGCCGCACGTATTTGATCGCTTGCGCAGGCAGATCGGCGAACGAGCGGGCGCCCGCTGTTTGCTCGCGCCAGCCGTCGATGGTCTCGTAGATCGGCGACACCCGTGCCTGGACGTGCTCGCCGGCGGGCAGATAGTCGATTTCGCGTCCGTCGAGATGATAGCCGACGCAGACCTTGATCTCGTCGAAGCCATCGAGAATGTCGAGCTTGGTGAGCGCGAGGCCGTGGATGCCGCAGGTGCGTACGGTCTGACGCACCAGCACGGCGTCGAACCAGCCGCAGCGCCGTGGCCGCCCGGTCACGACGCCGAATTCCTTGCCGCGTTCGCCCAGCGTACGGCCGACCTCGTTTTTCTGCTCGGTGGGAAACGGACCTTCGCCGACCCGCGTTGTGTAAGCCTTGCAGATGCCGAGCACGTAATCGATCGCGCCGGGTCCGAGCCCCGACCCGGTTGCCGCCTGCGCGGCCACCGTATTCGAAGAGGTGACGAACGGATAAGTGCCGTGGTCAACATCGAGCAGCGCGCCCTGCGCACCCTCGAACAGGATGCGTTTGCCTTCCCGGCGCCTCTGCTCGAGCAGCGACCACACCGAGTCCATGTAGGGCAATACGAGCGGCGCGACCTGATCGAGTTCCTTGCGCAGCGCTCCTGGATCGATCGGCTCCAAGTCGAGGCCTTTGCGCAGCGCATTGTGGTGCGTGAGCAGGCGCTCGATCTTGCGGTCGAGCGTCGCGCCATCGGCAAGGTCCATCAGCCGGATCGCGCGCCGGCCGACTTTATCCTCATACGCAGGACCGATGCCGCGCCGCGTCGTGCCAATGCGCAAGGCGGCGCTTGCCGACTCGCGGATGCCATCAAGCTCGCGATGCAGCGGCAGGATAAGCGTTGCATTCTCGGCGATGCGCAGATTCTCGGGCGTGACCGTGATGCCCTGTTTTCCGAGCTGGGCGATCTCGTTCAGCAATGCCTGCGGATCGAGCACCACGCCGTTGCCGATGACCGAGAGCTTGCCCGGCCGCACGACGCCGGATGGCAACAGCGAGAGCTTGTAGGTCGTGCCGTTGATGACCAGCGTGTGGCCGGCATTGTGCCCGCCCTGAAAACGGACGACGATGTCGGCTTGCTCCGACAGCCAATCGACAATTTTGCCCTTGCCCTCGTCGCCCCATTGGGAGCCGACCACGACAACATTTGCCATGAGGAAGCGTCCCCGACAGCCCGCACTGTGCTCGCATGGATCAGATGTCGACCGCCGCCGACTGCCCCGGATACTGGATGAAACCGTTTGAAGCAAGCTGGCTCGGCTCCCCGGCCGTTAAAGTTCTCAGCAAAGCGTTGGTTTCGCAACAAAATTAGGCGAGATCAGGCCGATTAAGCAGAAATTAGGGGCACTCAGCCGCCGCCCCGGCATGCACACGCGGATTGTCGCAGGCCGGCTCCGCTTTGACAGTTATGCGGCGGTTGCACTGGTGGCGCGATCGAGTCCGCGATAGCTCCACACGCCGCGATTCGCGGGCTGCCGGGGGAACTTTCATCATGGCGGAGGCAAGGGAGGCTGGTGCGAGCCACACCGGCGGCTGGCTGTTCGAGCAGCCCTATCTGTTGCTCGCGCTCACCTCGCTGTTCTGGGCAGCCAACACGGTCCTCGGCCGCTTTATCGTCGGGCATGTTCCGCCGATCACGCTCGCATTCATCCGCTGGGGCGGCGCCTTTGTGATCCTGCTGCCGTTTGCGGCCCGGCATCTGGCGCGCGATTGGCCGACGATCCGCAAGCACGCGGGCGTCATGACGCTGCTCGCATTCACCGGCTTCTCCGTCTACAACACGCTCGCCTATTACGGCCTGCAATTCACCACGGCGATCAACGGCCTGTTGCTGCAGTCAGTCGCACCGCTGTTCGTCGCGATGTGGACCTTCGTGCTGTTCGGCGAGCGACTGACGCTGCGTCAGGCCGGCGGCATCTGCGTGTCGCTCTCCGGCGTTTTCGTCATCGTCTGCCACGGCAGCCTCGCGGTGCTGCGGACGCTGCAGTTCAACCGCGGCGACGTCTGCTTCGTCGCGGCGCTGGTGGTCTACGGTTTTTATGCGGCGTTTCTGCGCAAGCGGCCGCCCATGCACCCGTTCTCGTTCCTGGCCGCCGGCATGGGCGGAGGTGCGTTCTTCCTGATCCCCGCAATGATATGGGAACTTTACAGCGGCCGGACCGTCACCCTGGACGCCGAAAGCATTGCGAGCTTCGCGTTCGTGTGCGTCTTTCCGTCCCTGCTCGGCTATCTGTTTCTCAACCGCGGCATCGAGCTCATCGGCGCCAACCGCGCGGCGCCATTCATCCATCTGGTTCCGGTGTTCGGCTCGGTGATGGCGATCGCGCTTCTTGGCGAGCAGTTCCAGCTCTTTCACGCGGTCGGCTACGGGCTCGTCTTCAGCGGAATCACGGTGGCGACGAAGAAGTGACGGCTCAAAAGCGCAGCGGTTTGACCTGCTGCACGTTGGGGATGTCCTGCACCCTGACCAGTACGTCGGGCGGCACCGCGCCGTCGACTTCGACCAGCGCAATGGCGTTGCCGCCGGCCGATTCGCGGCCGAGGTGAAAGGTGGCGATGTTGATGCCGGCGCCCGCGAGCAGCGTGGCAAAACGGCCGACGAAGCCGGGTCTATCCTGATTGGTGACGTAGAGCATCGATGGGCCGAACTCGGCGTCCATGCGAATGCCCTTGATATCGACAATGCGCGGCCGTCCGTCGGCGAACACAGTCCCGGACACATGGCGGGACTGGCGGTCGGTCGTGACCGTCACGGTGATGAGGCTCTCGAAATCGCCCTCGGTTTCGCGCCGCGTCTCTTCGACCACGATGCCGCGTTCCTTGGCGAGGATCGGCGCCGACACGACGTTGGCGCTTTGCAGCATCGGGCGAAGCAGGCCGGCGAGGGCGGCCGAGGTGAGCGCGCGCGTGTTCATCTGCGCCACCGCTCCCTCATACGAAATCTGCACCCGGGCGATACCGGTCTCGGTGAGTTGGCCGGCAAACGAGCCGAGCTTTTCGGCAAGCGCTACGAAAGGCTTGAGCTTCGGCGCTTCCTCGGCGCTGATCGAGGGGAAGTTGACGGCGTTTGTGATCGCGCCGCGCAGCAGATAATCCGACATCTGCTCGGCGACCTGCAGGGCCACGTTCTCCTGTGCCTCAACAGTCGAGGCGCCGAGATGCGGGGTGCAGACCACGTTGGGCAGGCCGAACAGCGGGCTCTGCGTCGCCGGCTCTTCGGCAAACACGTCGATCGCCGCGCCAGCCACGTGGCCGGCCGTAAGCGCCGCGACCAGAGCCGCCTCGTCGACCAGTTCGCCGCGCGCGCAATTGATCAAACGCACGCCTTTCTTTGTCAGCTTCAGCGAGTCGGCATTGATGATGTTGCGCGTACGATCGGTAAGCGGCGTGTGCAGCGTGATGAAGTCGGCCCGCCGCCACAGCTCTTCAAGCTCGACCTTCTCGACACCGAGGTCGAGCGCGCGCTCGGCCGACAGATAAGGATCATAGGCGATCACCTTCATCTTCAGGCCGATGGCCCGGTCGGCGACGATCGAACCGACATTGCCGCAGCCGATGACGCCGAGGGTTTTGCCGAAAATCTCCACGCCGAGAAATTTGTTCTTTTCCCATTTGCCGGCGCGCGTCGAGATATCCGCTTCGGGGATCTGCCGCGCCAGCGCCAGCATCAGCGTGATCGAATGCTCGGCGGTGGTAATCGAGTTGCCGAACGGGGTGTTCATCACGATGATTCCGCGCGCGGTTGCGGCGGGGATATCGACATTGTCGACGCCAATGCCGGCGCGGCCGATCACTTTGAGGCCTTTCGCCTGCTCCAGGAGCTTGGCGGTCACCTTGGTGGCCGAGCGGATGGCGAGCCCGTCAAAACCGTCGATCGCAGCGGCGAGCTTTTCTTTGTCTTTGCCGAGGTTGGGCTGAAAATCGACCTCGACGCCGCGATCCTTGAAGATCTGGACAGCAGCCGGCGAGAGCGCATCGGAAATGAGAACGCGAGGAGCCATGGATTCCAATCCTGTGATCTTTCAGGAAGCGCAGAAGCTCTTAAACCTCTTCCGCGAGCGAAGAGGGGAAGGTCACGCCGCTTTTGCCAGGGCGTCCTTGGCCTTGGCATAGGCCCAGTCGAGCCATAGCGTGAGCGCCTCGACGTCGCTTTTCTCGACGGTCGAGCCGCACCAGACGCGCAAGCCCGGCGGCGCGTCGCGATAAGCATCGATGTCGTAGGCGACGCTCTCTTTCTCGAGCGCGGCGGCGAGGCCCTTCACGAAGGCCGCCTGTGCGTCGGCGGAGAGCCGCGCCACGGCCGGATCGACCACTTTCAGACAGACCGACGTGTTGGAACGCAGTGCCGGTTCGCGGGCCAGGAAATCGATCCACGGCGTGCGCGCGACCCAATCGGCGATGACACGCGCGTTGGCGTCGGCGCGGGCATGGAGCGCCGGCAGGCCGCCGATCGATTTCGCCCATTCGAGCGCGTCGAGATAGTCCTCAACGCACAGCATCGACGGTGTGTTGATGGTTTCGCCGGCAAAAATGCCTTCGGTCAGCTTGCCGCCTTTGGCCATGCGAAAGATTTTCGGCACCGGCCAGGGCGGCGTGTAGGATTCAAGCCGCGCCACTGCGCGCGGCGAGAGGATGAGCATGCCGTGGGC
This sequence comes from Xanthobacteraceae bacterium, assembly GCA_030044555.1. Taxonomy (GTDB): domain Bacteria; phylum Pseudomonadota; class Alphaproteobacteria; order Rhizobiales; family Xanthobacteraceae; genus BOG-931. Next base: position 24,414 of record JASHVN010000056.1, read on the forward strand.
GGCTTCGCCGCCCAGCGCCTTCTGCCAGGAGAAGGTGACGACATCGAGCTTCGGCCAGTCGAGCTGTTGCGCAAAAGCCGCCGAAGTCGCGTCGCAGATGGCGAGCCCGGTGCGCTCCGCCGCGATCCAATCGGCATTGGCGACGCGTACGCCCGAGGTCGTGCCGTTCCAGGTGAAGACGATGTCGTGGCTCGGATCGATGCCTGAGAGATCCGGCAATTCGCCGTAGGCCGCCCGGCGCACCGTCACGTCTTTGAGTTTCAGCTCCTTGGCAACGTCTGTCACCCAGCCCTCGCCAAAGGATTCCCAGGTCAGCATGGTCACCGGCTGTGGGCCGAGCAGCGACCACAGCGCCATCTCGACGGCGCCGGTGTCGGACGCCGGCACGATGCCGATGCGGTAGGCAGCGGGCACTTGCAGCACCTCGCGCGTCAGATCGATCGCGCGCTTGAGCTTGGCTTTGCCGGCTTTGGAGCGATGGGAACGGCCGAGAACGGCGTCGGCGAGCGCTTGCGGATTCCAGCCTGGGCGCTTGGCGCAGGGGCCGGACGAAAAATGCGGCACGCGCGGCCGCATCGAAGGCGTGGCAACCGTCATGATCTATCCTTCCAGATAGTCGCCCCTCGGTGGGGAGGGGTGTCCCACTGTCGCAAATAAGGAAGGATGCGGCTTACGTCAAGTCGAATGATGGGTCACAATTCGCCGACTTCAGACGATTGAACGACCCAAAATTCGTTGCGAGTCCCTCGCAGCGTATCGTCAGAATTTAAATCCGCCACCGACGCGGAGATTGTTGAGATAGAGGTCAATACCGCCCAGGTTGACGAACTGGATGTACTCATATTCGCCGCGGAGGAAAAAGTTCTGCGTGAGCGCCACGTCCAGTCCGAGTCCGGCCGAATAGCCATAGATGAACTGATCGGAGCGGCTGTCGGTGTCGGTTAGCGAGCAGGAGGGCAGCGAGCTCAGGCAGCCTGTGATCTGGCCGGTGCTGTCACTGACCTCTATGTCGGACACGGTGGCGATTTTTGCGATGTCGGCACGACCGACGACAAACCCAACGAAACCATAGGGCATGAAATTGCCCATCACGTAACCGGCGCGTCCGCGCAATGAGCCGTAGTCTTTCAATTTTATCGACGAGGTCCCGTCCACGGAAACATTGTATGTCGTGCCGCCCGAATCCATGCGCCGCGCCAATGAATCCGTCGAGGAGGCCGACCACTCGGCGTCGGTGTAGTTCGCCTCAACGCCCAGGATCACGTCGGACCATTGGCTGTTGTAGCCGACGAATCCGCCAAACCCCGTGGTGCTGCTGTCCGATTTACCGAGCACTTGCCACCCGGAGATGTTGAAGGTCTGTTCGACAACGGTGTTGCGGAGCAGATATGAGATGAGCGGCCCGGTTGCTTGACCGAAATCAGCGCCGCCGCTTGCATAGGCGGCTTGTCCGCCAAAATAAAAGCCGCTCCAATTGGTGTAAGTGGCCAAGCCGACCGGTTCGGAGCCGCGCAGGACATCCAAGTCTGCTGCGAACGCGTGCGGCGCGAAACTCAAAACTGTCAGCACACAAACGACCCAACGCATCTGCCGGCCTCTCATGCCTTACTGCAACAAGTGGGCCCAATTGGCGGCCCTGACCGCCGGCGATCATCAGACATTAACCTTAATGGAGCGTTAGGGC
>JASHVN010000057.1 GCA_030044555.1 Xanthobacteraceae bacterium
CGGGTCGCCCTGTTCTCGACCGGCGATGAAATTGTCGAGCCGGGAGCAAAACTGCCGCGCGCCGCGCTTTACGATTCCAACCGTTATCTGCTTGCCGGTTTGCTCGCGCGGTTTGGCGCCGAGGTCACGGATCTCGGCATTCTGCGTGACGATGAGCAAAAACTTGCACGCGCGATCGCCTCGGCGGCCATTGATCACGATTTGGTGCTGACCACGGGCGGCGTCTCCACCGGCGAGGCCGACCATGTGCGCGCTGCAATCGAAAGCATCGGCCGCATCGTGTTTTGGCGCGTCGCCATCAAACCCGGCCGGCCGGTGGCGATGGGCGTTATTCGGGGCGCCAACAGCGGCGAGGGCTCAGCCTTCGTCGGCCTGCCGGGAAATCCGGTGGCGGTGTTCGTGACATTCGTGCGCGTGGTGCGGCCGTTGCTGTTGCGGTTGTCCGGCGCGCTGCCCGAGCCGCTGATTTCGCTGCCGGTGCGCGCTGCCTTTTCCTACAAAAAGCGCAAAGGCCGGCGCGAATATGTGCGCGTCAAGTTGCGCGCGGCGGCCGACGGTGCCGTCGAGGCGATCAAGCATGCCCAGGACGGCGCCGGCGTGCTCACCTCGCTCACGCAGACCGACGGTTTGGCGGAACTCGGCGAGGACGTAACAAAAATCGAGCCGGGCGCGACAGTCAGTTTCCTGGCCTACGCATCGCTGATGAGCTAGAGCATGATCCGGAAAAGTGGATACCGGTTTTCGGAAAAGATCATGCTCCAATAATAAGCTAGAGCAGAATGGCGATTCAAATAAAACCCATTCTGCTCGGAAACGGCTTAAGCCTCCGGATATCGGTTGGCGAAGGTTTCAGCGCGCGCCGCATCGTCCGGCGTGTTGACGTTGAAAAACGGATCGATCGGCTGGTCGGACCAATCCGCGATGGCCACGCCATGACGCGCCGTCCACAGATCGATTTTGCGCAAATCTTCCTCGACGAGCGCTCGGCGCAAATCCTCGCGCAGCGAGAGCCGCCACAGCCCGACCACCGGATGAATCTGTTGGCCCGATCTCGCGCTAGCAAGCGGTGCCTCAGCGGCAATGCGCGCCGCATGCAGGCGTGCGGCCAGATCGCTCGGCAGAAACGGGCAATCGCCCGGCGCACTGACCATCCATTCGCAGTCAGGGGCATTGGCTGCCGCCCAGTCGAGGCCGGCCAAAATTCCGGCAAGCGGGCCGGCAAAACCGGGCACGCTGTCGGCCACCACCGGACGTCCGGCATCGGCGAAACGCGCCGGATCGCCATTGGCGTTTATGATCACGCGGCTGCATTGCGACTTGAGCCGCGCGAGCACGCGCTGCAGGATCGTCGCCCCGCCGATGCGGATGCGCGCCTTGTCGCCGCCGCCCATGCGCCGCGCCAGGCCGCCGGCGAGCACGAGACCGAGGGTAGGGGGGATGGTCACGCTGACTTAATCGTCGTGCACCGCGGCTTTGCGCCGGTGCTTGGCGCTTTCTTCCTCCACATAGGCGAGATCCTGATCGAACACGATGCGATCGGTACCGGACAGCGCGATGAAACGTTTACCGCGCGCGCGCCCGACAAGCGTGAGATTGGCCTTGCGGGCCAGCTCGACGCCCCAGGCGGTGAAGCCCGAGCGCGAAATCAGGATCGGAATGCCCATGCGCACGGTCTTGATCACCATTTCGGACGTCAGCCGGCCGGTCGTGTAGAAGATCTTGTCGGCAGCGCCGACGCGATGCTTGAACATCCAGCCGGCGATCTTGTCCACGGCGTTGTGGCGGCCGACATCCTCCATATAGACCAGCGGACGGTCTTTCACCGCCAGCACGCAGCCGTGGATGGCGCCGGCTTCGAGATAAAGCGACGGCGTGGTGTTGATCTTCTGGGTAAGCGCATAAAGCCACGAGGTGCGTAATTCCGCTTCCGGCAAGGTGACGTTCTCCAGCGCCTCCATGAGATCGCCGAATACCGTGCCCTGCGCGCAGCCCGAGGTCTGCACCTTCTTCTTCAGCTTCTTTTCGTAATTGGTCTTGCGTTTCGTTCGCACCACGACGGCGGATAATTCCTCGTCGTAATCGACGCCGGTGACGACGTCGTCGGCCTTGAGCATGTTCTGATTGAGGAGGTAGCCGAGCGCCAGGTATTCGGGATGATCGCTAATGGTCATGGCGGTGACGATCTCCTGCGAATTGAGGAAGATCGTTAGCGCGCGCTCGACCGTGACCGCCGTCTCGATGGCGGCCCCGGTCTGGTCGATCCCTTGCACGCGTTCGGTCAGCCGCGGGTCGAGCGGATCGGGCCGGATCAGATATTCGTCGAGAGGCGAGGCCATGCCTCAATGTAGGGGAACGGGCGGCCCGGCGGAAGCCGACGCGGCAGAGGCCCGGTTTTGGCCGGGCCTCTGCGCGATCAACGCGTCGCTCGAAAATTGGTGTCCGTGCCGGCTGTCCGGCAGCCTGACCACGAGAATGAATGCGTCCCGAATGGAGGGGGGCCACTGCAATAAACCACCGTCCGTGGCGCCTCCGTTACCGCCGCACCGGGTCCATTGCGTTAACGGCATGGCGGCCGAAGTGTTCCATTGCGGTTTGCCCCGCCGCCGTTAACCCCGGCACGCTCATGCCCGGCCGGCCCGCCGCGGGCATGCGCCCGGCGGGCGTTCCGCTGAGTTGTCAGCGGAGGTCCCATCGCTATATTGCGCCCATTCCGGTGTGGCGGTTCGGAAGTCCGCATCAACGTTGCCGCGCGGCCGGCATGCGGATTTCGAGCCTAAGCCCCACCAGCGCCGGAGGGGTGGCCGAGTGGCTGAAGGCGCACGCTTGGAAAGCGTGTATACGGGAAACCGTATCGTGGGTTCGAATCCCACTCCCTCCGCCATAAGCTTGTTTCAGAAAATTTCATCCAATCCCAATTCCTGACATAAACGCCCGCAACAACAGCTACTTGTGCTGAGTTTGGCGTTCCATTCAATTCCACCCTGTCTCGCTAAATCTCACGCCTAAGTGTATGTAAAGGTGTATGTAGGGATAGGCGAAGTCCTAGAATGAGATGGCGAGGAGCTACGGCAAGCTGACCGCCAAGAAGATCGAACATCTGACAACGCGCGGCATGCATGCTGACGGCGGCGGCCTGTATCTCCAGGTGGCGAAGGGCGGATCTAAAAGCTGGCTGTTTCGATACAAGCTTTATGGACGCACGCGCTGGCATGGCCTTGGGTCACTGCGCGACGTGAGCCTTGAAGAGGCGCGCGAGAAAGCGACTGAAGCTCGCAAGGTCCGGCGCAATGGCGCTGACCCGATCCAAGCGAAGCGCGAGGGGGAAGCCGCGGCCCGCATCGAGGCCGCCAAGGCGATCACGTTCGGGGCGGCTGCCAAGCGTTTCATCAAAACCAATCGGGCAGGTTGGAAAAATGCCAAGCACGCCGACCAATGGCTGATGACGTTGCTCGGCATTGACCAGAAGGGCAAGCCGACCAAAAACGACTACTGCAAGACTATCCGTGATCTTCCCATCGGTGCGATCGATACCACGCTGGTCCTGCGGATCATCGAGCCGATCTGGGCGAGCAAGACCGAAACGGCCAGCCGCATTCGCAGTCGCATCGAGCAGGTGATCGATGCCGCCAAAGCGAAGGGCGAGTTCAAAGGGGAAAACCCAGCGCGCTGGAAGGGGCATCTCGATAATCTGCTCCCGGCCGCGTCGAAGGTTCGCAAGGTTCGCAATCATCCGGCGCTGCCATATCGGCAATTGCCCAACTTCGTGCGTAAGCTCCGCGAGCGTCATGGTGCCGCGGCAGCAGCTCTTGAGTTTCAAATCCTGACGGCCGTCAGGCCCGGCAACGCGGTAGCGGCAAAATGGGACCAGATCGATCGGCAGACATCAATCTGGACTATTCCGGCCGCTCTCATGAAGAGCGATGCCGAACACAGAGTGCCGTTGAGCAAGGCGGCACTCGCTGTGCTCGATCGCATGGAAGCTACGAAGGGTAACAGCGAGTACATCTTCCCCAACAGTAAGGGCAAGCCTCTGAGCGATGCCTCGATGGCCGCGGTGATCGATAGGATGAATGAGCCGGAGCGGCGCTGGATCGATCCGAAGCTCGACCGCGAAATCGTGCCGCACGGCTTCCGGTCATCGTTCCGCGATTGGGCCGCGGAGCACGGCTATGACGATCCCATCGCCGAGGCTGCGCTCGCGCACAAGGTCAGCGACGAAGTAGTCGCGGCCTATCGGCGCACGACCTTCTTCGACCTGCGCAAGGGGATGATGGAAAGCTGGGCTGACTATTGCGCGCGACCTTCCAACTGCGTTGACGCAGTCGTGGCGTTACGGGCGCAGTCATGAAGCCGGAGAAGCAGGTCTCGTGGGCGAGCAGATTGATGGCAGCTTCGAACTGGACGGTTATACCTATCTCGTCGAGGCGAAGTGGCATAGTCTGACCGCCGGGGCGAGGAATCCTCGATCGCTCGACAATTGTCAGAACAAACCCGTATTCGCGCAGCCAATACGCGAGAGCGGGGCCGGCAATACTGCATCCTGAAATCAGGACCGTACGAATGGGCGTCATTTCAAGTAAATCGAACGTGGACGATCTTTGCAGCTTTCCTCATCCGGTCGGGCGATAGTCGCTGCCGCATTTGCGGCGGCAATTTTTCGTGTTCAGTCAACAGCGGAGAGTCGGAAATGAATTGAACCTTCGGATTGAGTAGAGTTACGTCTGCGCTCTCCTCTAATCCCCATTGAATATCGACATTTGTTCTTAGCTTCGACAAAACGGAATGCTGGACGAAGTCCCGAACGATCGACGGCGCGCTCGTCTGAAACAGCATTTCTTGTCCGGGAAAAATGTCGGCAAGGCAGCCGAATATCTCTTTGTGCTGCACCAGCGAAGGCATTAGCCGATAAACACGGAATCGAACGTCACGAAGATCTGCGTGACTGTGAAAATTACACTGACGTTCGGCCAAGCTTGGACGAAGCGCCGCGTTGCGCGATCTCCCTGTTTGAAACGTTGCTCGGACTCCTTCGCTCGTATCTATTCTCGCACACCACGAACCGCATTGACGTAGAACTGGGCGCGCGACTTTTTCAGCATCTCCTCGCGCTGCCGGTTTCTTATTTCCAGGCGCGCCGCGTGGGCGATTCGGTCGCGCGGGTGCGCGAGCTTGATAATATCCGGAACTTTCTCACCAGTTCGGCGCTGACCCTTGTCGTCGATCTTTTCTTCACTTTGGTGTTCGTGGCGGTGATGTTTCTCTATTCAACGATGCTCACCTTGATCGTGATCGGAGCGTTTCCCTTTTACATCGGGATTTCAGCGATCGCGACGCCGATATTCCGGGCGCGTCTTGACGAAAAATTCCGCCGCGGGGCGGAGAACCAGGCATTCCGGGTGGAGAGCGTCACGGGCGTCGAGACGCTGAAGGCGATGGCGGTGGAGCCGCAGATGCAACGCTGCTGGGAGGAGCAGCTCGCCGGCTCAAGTTTTCGGGTGCTACGCCTCGGCAATACGGCGAGCCAGTGCGTGCAGCTCGTCAGCAAGCTGGTGACCGCGGGCGTGCTCTATTTCGGGGCCAAGCTCGTAATTGACGGCGAACTCACTGTGGGCGAGCTTGTGGCGTTCAATATCTTGGCTGGCCGCGTGAGCGCGCCGGTTCTGCGTCTTGCGCAGCTTTGGCAGGACTTTTACCAAGCTCGCCTATCGGTGGAGCGGCTCGGCGACATTCTCAACACGCAACCGGAGCCGCGCTTCAACGTCGCTCGCGCGGCGTTGCCCGCGATCCGCGGCGAGATAACGTTCGAGCACGATCGCGCCTGGGCAAATTGTCGGCATTGTCGGGCCTTCCGGGTCCGGCAAAAGTACCCTGACCAAGCTCGTTCAGCGCCTCTATGTGCCGGAGAGTGGCTGCGTTCTGGTCGACGGCACTGATCTTGCGGCCGTGGACACGACATGGCTGCGGCGCCAGATCGGCGTCGTGCTGCAGGAGAACATGTTGTTCAACCGCTCGATCCGCGACAATATCGCGCTCGCCGACCGCTCAATGCCGATCGAGCGCGTCATCGCTGCAGCAAAGCTCGCGGGCGCGCACGAGTTTATCCTGGAATCTCCTGAGGGCTACGTCAGCCAAATCCTTTCGGTTGTCCGGCGCAAATACGAAGGGACGCGGCTCGGTCGCCAAGAACTCTATGCAGAGCTATTGGAGGACCTGGAGGGCGCGCTGTGGAAACGTGCCTTGATCGATGCGCTGCGCATCAAGACGCAGGATGTTCCGGCCATTCAGCGGGTCGTGGTGGCGATTGACCCCAATGCGTCGTCGCAGGACGACTCGAACGAATGCGGTATCGTCTGTGCCGGGCTCGGCCTTGACGGCCACGGCTATGTGATCGAAGACGCATCCGCCGTGATGGCGCCAGCAGAGTGGGCGGCCGAGGCGATCGGGCTTTATCATCGTTTTCAAGGCGATCGTATCATTGCCGAGACAAAACAATGGCGGAGCAATGGTCGAGGCGACCTTGCGCATGACAGATCCCCGCGTGCCGTACCGCTCCGTCTGGGCGTCGCGCGGCAAAGTCACACCCGCGCGGAACCGGTGAGCGCCCTTTGCGAGCAGGGTCGTGTGCATCACGTCGGCTCATTTCCTCGGCTTGAGGACCAAATGTGCGCCTTCACGGTCGATTTTAATCGCAACGAGATGGGTTACTCGCCCGACCGGGTCGACGCACTGGTCTGGGCGCTGACCGAGTTGATGATCGAGGGCGGCGGACGACGATTGTTGGTAGGCTGACCGGGGCAACCCTTCATCCGTTCGCATATGGCGGGAGGGCCGATTCAACGTGGCGCACGACTTCATCGGCAAGTGCGAATGATTCTCCGGTTTACCAGGGGCTTAGCGGGGCTCTTTCCTTACGTCTGAATTTGCGACAAAGAAACTTGGGCTGTGACGGGCGCCTGAGAGAAGATTGGAGAATATTTATTACATATATATCAATGCCTTATGTCTATGCGATGAGCTGGGGGCTTGCGCATCCCTTGCTTGTGTCTCTGTAAATGAGACTAATTCCCGGTCTTTCTTTCTCGCCCGGTTCTGAGGTGCGCCATGAACTGCGCCAAGCTGCCGAAATACGCCGTACTGATCCGCTGGGGCCGCTTCCGGCTCGACTTGGTTGGGCGGCTTCCGATCCTGGGCGCGATGACACTGCTAGCGGCGCTAGTGGGCGTGAAGATGCTGGTGTTTTGAGCGCCGCGCGTTCGCGAGGCGGCGGGGACGCCGATACGCATAATGACACATTACGGAACGGCGAAAGGGCCAATTAACAGTTGTCTTTACATGGCAGCCGCAACGGTTGAGCGCCGCGGTTACCGTTCACCTGAAATGCAGACGTTCAGCCGATGCCGTCCCGTCGGGGGGAACTAGCGCGTCAGTGGCAGTCGCACCGCGTAGGCTGCCGCAAAATCGTAGCCCTGCGTTCTTGGAAAGCCCAGGGATACTTCAATTGGCGGAGCCATCGATTCGCCTACGGTTCGATCAGTCGTCCGGTTGCCGCCTTGAGGACGGCTTCGGTACGGGTCGCGGCGCCGAGCTTGTCGCGCGCGTTGTCAATGTGGAAGTCGATCGTGCGTTTGGTCAAGCCAAGAATTCGCGCAATCTCCGTGGACGTCTTGCCGCGCGCTGCCCAGGTCAGCACTTCCACCTCGCGGTCGTTGAGTACAACCGCTTTCGGCCACAAGCTGCTGCGCGCGACGCCGGCAAGCCGAGCATTAATGATTGTTTCCAGCATGTCGAAGTCGATGGGCTTGCTGACATAGTCATCGGCGCCCAATTGCCGCCCTTTCAGCTCGTTGTCCCGATCAGTCAGCGCCGTCAGGAAAATGAACGGCATTTTAGAAAAGCGCGGTGCGAGCGAGGTCAGACGTTCAAGTACCTCGAAGCCGGACATCACCGGCATGCTGATATCCGACAAGACGAGGTCGGGCATGGTTTTAAGAACAGCGGCCAAGCCTTCGCGGCCGTCATGCGCGAGGATTACCTCATAGCCGCGATCGATCAATTCTTCGGCAATCAGGGCCGCAGTCTCGCGGTCGTCCTCAATGCAGAGGATTTTTCTGGTCGTTGCGGCCATGCGGCAACCTACTCAAACACAGTTCTTGGCAAGACGTTTCGCCTTGCCATATCGGGAAAATTCCCGTCGGGCAACGATTTGCAGCTACGGTTCCGCGGGCCGGCGTTCTCCTGTATAGAAGGTCACGGAGAAAGAGAACGTCAGCGCGCCGAAAGGTCTTCGCTGGGGCATTTTACAGATGGCTTCATTCATACGGCAACCGCAATCGATCCGCCTGCATTTGGCCGCGGTGTTCCTGCTGTTCTTTTCGCTGGTCGCCGTGCTCGGAGTATTCAGCATATGGCGCCTGAGCAATTTCTACTCGCTGTCGGAGAATGTCGCAGAGATCTGGCTGCCGACGACGCGCGCGGTCGGCGACCTTAACAATTATACTTCCGACTTTCGTGCCATCGAGGGCAGCAACCTCCTGTCCGCAGACCCTGCTGATGCCGCCGCGGCCGAGAATCAGACTGCGGATGTCGACCGGTCGATTTCTGCCTCTGAACGGGAATTCGAAGCGATCTTTCACGACAGGGCGGTGGAAGACCTTTATCGTCAGTTCAGGGAACGCTGGAGCGATTATCGCGCCGTCGTCAACCAAATGCTGCAATTGTCGCGTATGGGGCAAAAGTCGGCGGCACTCGCAATCTACAACGGCGCCTCGCGCCGCGCCTACAACGTTGCCAGCGATACCCTCGGCCAGTTGACCGATCGCGCTGTCGCCGACGCGAAGGCGGC
>JASHVN010000437.1 GCA_030044555.1 Xanthobacteraceae bacterium
CTACACCGTTTCATTCCGGTCGCTTGTTTCGAACGGGCTTATTGGCCGGCGTTAGCGCGCTGGCTTTGCTGGTTTATGCGATGCCGGCGGAAGCGCGCTGCATCGGCAATTGCGCCAGCACGGGGGCTGCAACAAGTGCAAGTGCCGCGGCCGCCGCATCGGCAGTCACCTCGGCGCAACAGGCGGCGGCCGCCACAGAGCAGTCGATGAATTCGCTCATCCGGGCGACGCAGGCCGTCGAGGCCATGGAGGCCGCGCAAAGCGCAGCCCACAGTCTCGCGCTGAGTGGGGCGAGTTCGGTGCCGAACGGCCTCACGCCAGGCGGGCTGGTCCCGGACAGCGGCTTGGCGGCTCCCGGCATCGCCAATTCGGTATTGCCGGGCCAGGGCGGGACTTGGACCGGTCTCGATACACCGGCGCAGACGACAAGCGGCGGGCAGACCCTCGTCACCATCACGCAGACCGCGCAAAAGGCCATTGCGAATTGGTCGAGCTTCAATGTCGGTACCAACACCGAAGTCTATTTCAATCAGTCGGAAGGTAACAGCTCGACCGGCAATGATTGGATCGTGCTCAACCACGTCACCGATCCCTCCGGCGTACCGAGCCAGATCATGGGCCAGATCAAGGCCGAAGGCTCGGTCTATATCATCAACGCCAACGGAATCATTTTCGGCGGCGGCAGCCAGATCAATGTCTCTTCGCTGATCGCCTCGTCGCTGAATCTGTTCAGCAACACGTACAGCGATCCGAATCCGAACGACACCGACACTACAGTTTACCGCTTTCTCAATGGCGGCATCGGCGATCTGAACGCGACCAATTTTTCGACCAATTCGATCCTGCTGACCACGACGACGCCGAACGCCGGCAATATCACAATCGAGCAAGGCGCTTCGATCTCGGTCGGAGGCCAAGGCCTCGCCCTCATCGCCGCACCCAACGTGACCAACAACGGCATGATCACGGCGCCGAGCGGTCAGGTGGCGCTGATCGCCGGCATCGGCGTCTCCTACGACTATAACCAGACCAGTTTCAATCCGTACGGGGGCAGTTCCGACCCTCAGGGCACCAACGCCAACAATACGACGAATCTCCGCTTTGCCAATTATGGCGAACTCACCGATGCCAACGGCAATGACATCACACCGGTCGGGACGCTGACGAACAACGGCCTGATCTACACACCGACCGGCAACATCACGCTGCTTGGCGGCGCCATCCAGCAAAACGGCGTGGCGGTGGCGACGACCAGCGTGCAGGCGCCCGGCTCGATCGTCGTGACCAGCGCCTACGAGGTCGGCACGCATGGCGCCTCGAGCCCGGCGGACGAGTACGACGGCACCTTCTACACCGGCACGATCAGCTTTGGGCCAAGCGCCGTGACGGCTATCTTGCCGGACGACAACGGCCTGACTTTGGCAAGCGACGCGACGTCGCTCGCGCCGTTCCAAAGCGCGCTCAGCAACGCGACCTTAACCACGCCTTTGCCGACCCAGGGCTTTGGCCTGATCGAGATCATCGGGCAGTCGATCGATTTCCAAGGCGGCCCGCTCGGAGGCACATTGGTCTATGCGCCGGGGCAGGCGATCTCTGCGAGTACTGTCGTGTTGCCCGATCCGCGCGCCAGCGCTCCGGCAGTGCCGGGATCGGGCCTCATTCTCCTTGAAAATGACGCCGTGATCGACACTTCGGGCATTCCCGATACGGAGGTGTCGGCCTCCTACGATTTCCTGACGGTTGCGCTCGGCGGCAACGAACTTGCGGATTCGCCGCTGCAACAGGCCGATGCCCTGTATGGTGCGACTGTCACCGTCGACATGGACCTTACCGGCACCAACGCGGAGACCGGGGAAAGCTGGGTCGGTACGCCGCTCGCCAATCTGTCGAGCTATCTCAACTTGGTGCAGCAATCGATCGGTCAGCTTCTGGTCAATGGCGGGTCAGTCAGCTTCTCGGCCAATGAGTTCGTCGGTATGCCCGGCTCGGTCATCAATATCATGGGTGGCTATATCGAGCATCTCGGCGGGACAGAGAGCACGACTGAACTGGTCGGCTCCGACGGCCGCATCTACAACATCGGCGACGCCAATCCGGACATTTCCTATGTCGGCGTTGCCGGTCAATTCACCGTCGATCACAATGTGGGCGGCGTGCCCGACGCGGCGCTGACCGAAATCTACACCAACCCGCTGATCGGCGCGGCCGCTTATCAGCCCGATTATATCCAGGGCGGTAATGCCGGCTCCTTGAGCATCGATATCATCGGCAATAGCGGCGCGCAGAACGCTGACGTCACTACCGTGCTCGCGGGCAGTGGGGCCGCGATTCTGGATTCCACGATCCTGGCGCAGGCACTCGCCGGTATGCACCAGGTCGATTCGGGCTCAGTGCCGAGCGACGGGACATTCAACTTCACCGGTCTGTTGCCGATCGAGATCGGCGATCCGAGCGTATTGTCGGCGCAATCGCTGGCGGCGGCGACGGCGCCGGAAAATTTCAGCGTGGCGTCACCCTTGTTGGCGACGACCGGCAGCCCCTATGCCGCGGCTAATGTCTTCAACAGCCAAACCCTCGACAGCGCCGATCTCGGCTCGATCACATTCACGGCCGGCCAGAATGATCTGCCGTATCAGTCGCTGGTGGTCGACGCCGGCACGACCCTCACTGTCCAGCCGCGCGGCACTATTGCGCTGAACGGCGACAACGTCACCGTCAATGGAACGCTGACGGCGCGGGGCGGCGCGATCGATATCACAAGCACGCCGGTCAACGGCATCGAGGCAACTTTTTACACGGGCACCGGCATCGCGTCGGTCCCGGGCGATATCCTGATCGGCTCCGGCGCCACGCTCGATGTCAGCGGCTTTTTCATCAATGACGCGCTGTCGGACGGTCAGGTGAGCGCCCTGCCGATCAATGCCGGTGCGATCTCGATCATTGCCAATTACGGCACCAGCGCCGGCAATATCGGCGGCGACTCGCCGGCGCCGGCCGGCGCGGCCGACCTGAGCGGCAATATCACGCTCGCCGCCGGCAGCGTGCTTGATCTGCAAGGCGGCGGGCAAGTCTCGTCGAACGGCACGCTCGCGCTCGGCAGCAATGGTGCGCCGCTCGGCACCGGCGGCAGCCTGACGCTCGAAACCTATGCCGGTCTGACATCGCCGCTCACGGACGCCGAGCTGCCGCTGACGCAGGGCGTGCTGACGCTGAACGGCGCGATCGATGCCCTTGGCATGAGCGGCGGCGGCACACTGACGCTGCAGGCGGCGGCCTTGCAGATCGGCGGCAATGCCGCCGCGACCCCGGCCAATACGTTTTATTTTGATCCGCAGAGCTGGGGCAATGCCGGCTTCGACAATTTCGTGCTGAGCGCGGTGTTGGGCGCAAACGTCCCCGCCGGCGCGACGATCAGTCTCCAGCACGAGAATTTGCTGCCCGATACGCTCCTTGTCACGGCGCCGAGCGGCAGCGATCCGGCCGCGAATGCGACCGTCGGATATCTCACGGGAACGCTCTCGAGCCCGACCGATCTCAGCGTCACCGCAGGCCTCGAAGCCGAAAACGACGGGCTGCCAACGCTTTCAGGCGACGATTCCTTCACGCTTGGCGCGGGCGCGCAGATCGAAGGTGCGCCGGGCGCCACTATCGCGCTGTCGTCCTATGAGGCGACGACCATTTTGGGCAGCATCAGCGCGCCGGGCGGCTCCATCTCGCTCGCGATGAATGCGTCATTCTACAACCAGGCCCCGCCCGTGGGGCCACTCTATATCGGCGCCGATAGCGTGCTCGATGTCTCCGGCACCATCGCCCTCGACCCGCTGGAAGTGCCGATGCGCACCGCAACCGGTTGGCAGACGCCGGTCAACGGCACGATCTATGCCGGCGGCACGATCAGTCTGAGTGACGACGTGAGCTTGATTCTGGTCGCGCCCGGTGCGGTCCTGAATGTCTCCGGAACGTCCGGAACATTCGAGGTGCCGCAGATCACCGCCGGGGGGCTGCTGCGCGGCGACCAACTGATCATGACGCCGCAGGCAGAGTGGAGCAATGCCGGCGGCGTCACTATCGAGGCCGTGACCGGCCTCTTGTTTGAAGGCGCGCTCATCGGACAGGGCGGCGCGCCGCAGGCCTCGGGCGGCACGTTGACACTCACCATCGACACTAAGGGCGCGGCTGAGTCTGATATCAACCCGGATCTTATTCTGGTGCCGGATCTCGTGCAGGCGCTGCAAGCTGCCGGCACAAGCTTCGATTTCGCGACCTATGTGCCGACAATTCAGGCGTCCCAGAGCGTCGACCAGCAGATCAGCCCGCAGGTTCCGGCGGGCGCCGTCTTGTTCGGCGCCGACAGCCTCAACAATTCCGGCTTCGCCAACCTGACGCTGAACGGCTCGATCGGCTATACCGGCCAGGTCGCGTTGAATCTGGGTGGCTCGGTCATCTTCAATGGCAGCCTGACGGCCGCCAACGAAGGCAATTACGCGAACTGGGACGCGACTTTGACCGGTCCGGTTTTGCCCGGCGGCGCTGATCCGACCACCGACGGTGCCGCGCTGACAGTGACGGCGTCATACATCGCCTTGAACGGGGTGAACACCGCCTTGAACGTGAGTGGCATCGGCGGCAGCAGCGGTACTGGACCTACAGGCGATGCTATCTTGACGTTGAACGCGTCAAATCAGATTGACCTGTCGGCCGCCATCACTCTGTTTAATATCGGCCAAGCGACCTTCAACAGCCTGGGCGATATCCGTCTGTTGCCGGCACAGGTCATTACGTCAAACTCAACTCAGCTTGTGGGCGACCTGCAGAGCAGTGGCAACATGTCGTTCAATGCTGCTGCCATTTATCCGGTTACTGATACGATCTTCGTCATTAACGCATTTTCGCCGGGGAGCATGGTCAGCTTCGGCTACCCGGCCGGGGGCAGTCCCTCAACCGTAACACCGCTGTCGGCCGATGGGACTGTGCTGGTCTCCGCCAGCGCCATCGTACAGGACGGCGAGATCCTGGCACCCTTCGGCTCCATCATTCTCGGCACTCAGGGAACGCAGACGGTCACGCTCGGGGCCGGTAGCATTACGTCGGTCTCGGCCAACGGCACAGTGATCCCGTTCGGCACGACTGTCGACCAGACGACCTGGATCTACGATCCGGCCACCGCCAATCCCACCTGGTCTGGCGCCTCGACGTCCGGCCTCGCTTACGACAATCCGTTGACGCAGGCGCCGCAAGGCGTGGTGACGCTTAACGGCGCGTCTGTTCAATTCGAGTCCGGCGCGACCATCAATGTCTCCGGCGGCGGCGATCTGCAGGCGCAGGAATGGATCTCCGGCATTGGCGGCTCGCGCAACGTGCTGGCGCAATATCAAACGAGCTATGAGAACTCGACCACCGGCGAACAGGTGCCAACCTATCCCGATGGGCGGGAGATTTACGCCATCATTCCGGGCTTCAGCAGCGCGGTCGCGCCTTACGATCCGGACTTTGGCCAATCCGGAATAGGTGTGGGACAGTCGGTCTATCTCGCTGGCGGCGGCGGGCTCGCGGCCGGCTATTACACGCTGTTGCCGGCGCAATATGCGACGCTTCCCGGCGCCTATCGCGTCGTCGTGAACTCCGGCGTCACCAATCCGCTTTCCAGCCAAACCGTGACGCTTGCCGACGGCACCTTGCTGATGTCGGGTTATCTCGCCAATGCCGTCACCGGGAGCCGCGCATCTGAGTCCGCGCAGTTTTATGTCCAGTCGGCTGCGGTGTGGGGTAAATATTCGGAATATGCGCTGACCAGCGCCAACACGTTCTTCCCCGCCTATGCGGTGACCAATGATCTGGCGGCGCCTTACGTGCCGGATGACGCCGGCAGGCTGGTGCTCGCGGCGACGTCGTCCATCACGCTCGACGGCACGTTCAACGGCAGTGCCGGGCCGGGCGGCTCAGGCGGCGAGGTCGATATCACCGGGCAGTATCTCGAGATCGTCGACGACGGCCAGAGCGCACAGCCCGGATATCTTGCGCTGGGCGCCGACAGTCTCGATGCACTCGGCGCGACCAGCCTATTGATCGGCGGCACGCGGCAGATGACGTCGGACGGCACCATCATCACGCCGACTGCCAATGACATTATCGTCGCCAATGGTGCCGACGATCCGCTCACCGCGCCGCAGATCCTCTTTGTCGCGGCGCCGCAATTCCAGAGCCAGCCCGTCAATCTCGACAATGAGGGCGACACCGCAACGATTTCAGTACCGATCCCCGATACCGGCCTGATCACTTTCCAGAGCGGCAGCGTGGTCGAGGCACTCGGCTCCGGCAGCGCCGTGCCGGCGACAACCTTGATCCTGGGCAGCACGCTGTCCAATTTGCCGACGCTGCCGACGAGCGTGGATGCGTCGAGCGGGAGCACCACGGCCGGTATCATCACAGGCTATTATAACGACCTTGATGCCGCGCTCGGCACCTTGGTGCAGGTCTCCAACGGCGGTGCCAACACCGTGCAATTGCCGAGCACGGCGCAGCTCAATCCCGGCACCATCGCCGAACAGGATAATCTCGGCGCAACAACCGTCCCCTTCACCATCACGCTGCCGTCGCTCGCCGACGCCGGCAGTGGCACCGTTGCCACGATCCAATCCGGGGCGACGCTCGCCGGCGGCAATGTGCTCACTATCGCCTCGACCGGCAGCGCGCAGCTACAGGGCGGCGCGACGCTCTCGGGCAACAATATCTTTGCCGTCGGCAACACCATCACTTTTGTCGGCTCCGGTGCGGCGCCGACAAGCGGCATCGTGATCGATGCCGGAATATCCGGAGTATTGAGCGAGCTTGAACAGGCCGAAAGCCTCAATCTGCAAAGCTACGGCAATATCGTCTTCCAGGGGAATGTGAACATT
Organism: Xanthobacteraceae bacterium; assembly: GCA_030044555.1. Taxonomy (GTDB): domain Bacteria; phylum Pseudomonadota; class Alphaproteobacteria; order Rhizobiales; family Xanthobacteraceae; genus BOG-931. The sequence continues at coordinate 6,897 of JASHVN010000437.1, forward strand.
GCGATGGCGGGCAGCACAGCGTCGCTGACGCTCGACGGCGGCAGCCTGGTCGGAACCGGCGGGCAGGTAGCGATTTCCGCGCCGACGCTCATCCTCGAGAATACGTTGGGTGCGCCGACCGCGACGACGGCCGGAACCGGCGCGCTGTCGCTCGATGCCGGCGAGCTGATCTTTGCCGATGGCGCCCAATCCGTGAGCGGGTTTGGCGCGGTCAATCTGGTGGCGCAGCAGGCCGCCATCGGGCAGGGCAGCGGCAGCATGAATTTCGGCGCACTGCCGGTAACCTTGCAAACGCCAACTCTGATCGCCGCGACCTCCTCGACCCAGACCTTGACGACGACTGGAGCCTTGACAGTCGTGCCGGCAGGCGGCGGGACGTGGATGCCGTCAAGCGCGCTCGGCGGCGCAATCACCTTGCAAGGCGGCTCCGTCAGCGTGGCGGTGCCGATCCAGGCGCAGGCCGGCAATATCACGCTGCAAGCCAGCGCCGGCGATGTCACAGTGACCGGCACCGGCGAACTCCTCGCCAATGGTGTGGCCGAGACGTTCGGTACGACAGTCGAATATGCCAGCGGCGGTGCGATTGCGCTCTCGGCAACCAATGGCACCGTGACCATCCAGCCGGGCGCGGTGATTGATTTCGCCGGCGCCACCGACAGCAGCGGCAATGCGCTCGGCGGCGATGGCGGCAGTCTCACGATCACCACGACCGGTACGACGCCGGTCACGCTCGGCGGTACGTTTGTCGGCGCCACCGCTGCCGGTTACAGCGGCAGCAGCTTCAGCCTCAATACCAGCGGCCCCGTCACACTCGACACGCTGGCGCAAATCCTGACCCAGGCCGGCGTCACCGGCAGCATCAGCGTCGAAACCGGGCAGGGCGATCTCGCGCTCAGCCAGACGCTGACGGCGCAGACAGTGCAGCTCATCGCCGATGGCGGCCTCGTCACCGTCACCGGCACCATCAATGCGTCGGGCAGCGAGGGCGGCACCATCGCGCTCTACGGCACCAGCGGCGTCGATGTCGAAGGCAGTCTGATCGCCACCGGCAGCGATCCGAATCAGCTCGGCGGCACGGTCGAGATCGGCACCAGCGGTACACCGAACAGCCAAGGCACCAGCGATCCCTACGGTGCCTACAATTCCAACTATGGCTACGAGAACGTTGCGGCGGCGAATTCAGGCACGATCACCATTGGCCCGAATGCCGTGATCAACGTCTCCGGCGGCACGTTCGACGGCTTGTCGGGCGGCACGGTGCTGTTGCGCGCGCCGCTCCTTGAAGACGGCAGCGTCAATGTCGTGCTGTCGCCATCGGCCTCGTTCCAGGGAGCACGCGCTGTCACGCTCGAAGCCTACGCGGTGTGGAGCACCGCCGATGCGACGACCGGCGCGCAGCATTTCGATGGCATCATCGACCCCGCCGGCTGGTATGACTCAAGCGGGAATCTCTTGGCCGGTACATTCACCAATGCCACCGACACGGTCGTCGCGACCTGGGACGGCACCACGCTCACCAACGACGACGGTACCAGTAATCCGCTCAGCTACTATCTCGACAATGATTACTTCACGCCCAATACGGCGGACATCAACACCGCCCACGAGACGTTCTATGGCTATGTCAACGGCGACAGCACCGCGGCTCAGCCCGGCACGCTCATGGGTTTCGTCGAGACGCCCGGCTTCCAGCCGGTCGCCAATACCTCCGGCATCGCTAATTTCCAAGAAACGCCCGGCATCGATCTCGACAATCCAACCAGCGCCAATGTCAACGGCGGCAATATCCAGGTTCTCACCAATTGGAACCTCGGCGCCGAAACCACGGACGCCAACGGCAACGTCATACAGCTCTATCGCTACGATGGTGTCGCGCCCGTACTGACCATTCGCGCCGGCGGCAACATCACCATCGACGCCAGCATCACCGATGGCTTCACCCAGGTCGGCAATACCCTTTACTCCGCCGCGCCGGTTCCGACCACCTATCAGACCTATGGCGAGGAATTGAGTACCTACGATAGCGTCGAGCCGAGCTACGGCGCCGCAGCGTTTGACGCCTTATCCTATCTCACTTCCGCCTTGCTGACGGCGAACAACGAGACGGTTGCGGGACTGGCAATTCAGGCGCCTACTGAGCTCAGCAGCGGCGCCAATTCCTACGACGAATATTACCGCGATTGGGGGCAGTTCTACGAGGCCCGTTACGTCACTTTCTATAAAGACCTTACCAACGTTTCGAACAGCCCCGATTATTCGGCCACCGGCCTGACGCCTGCTACGACATTAAGCTCGTCGTCGCCGAACGTTACCGGCGCGATGCAGACCGCGGCCACCAACTTGAACACCGCGATCACCACGCTGAATGCCGACGCCGGCTTCGCCACGCTGGCGGCTTATCAGACCTATTATACCGCCTATGGGACTTATTTGAGCCGCTATATAACGTGGGCTGACGACGTGCGGGAGGCGGGGTTTGGCATCCAGACGCTGCTCCAGCCTCCTTTGCCGCCGCCGCTGATGTCGGTCCCCTACGTTCCGACACCCGTTCCGATGCCGGACTTCGCGCAGGCCAACAGTCCGAATGTGGTCGCGTCGGTCTACAATCAGGCCGCTATCGCCGGCATGGACCTGAACAATGAAGCTTCCAGCACGTCATACCGCTTCGTTGCCGGAGCCGATTTCGGCAGCGCTGATCCGCTGGGGTTGGATCTTGCCACCGATGGGAACGTTACCGTCGATCAGAACACAATTCTGCAAGTGAATAACGTCAATCCCTATGACATCGCCATACCGACGATCGTTCGCACCGGCACCGGCTCGATCGACATCGCCGCTTCCGGCGATTTTAGTCTGGCCGATACGCTTGCGCCCGGGGTGGTTTACACAGCCGGCGAGGCGCCGCAGGCGCCCACTGCAAGCGATGCCGCAACCATCGCGAACGGTCTTGGCGACTACTACACGGGTGGCGTGGGTGGCGTCAGCACCATTCTGACAAGCGAGGCCAATGCGGGCGGCGCCGGAAACATCACCATCAATGTGCTGGGCAATATCAGTGGCATCGAGAACGTGACTGATACGCTCGCCACATCCGGCGCCAGTACGCCGTCGGGCCTGACCAGCGTCGCCGGGTCGTTCATCGGCCAGTTCTGGCTGCCGTGGCTGTTGACCAATCCGGCCGCGCCGGGCGTGCCGTGGTACGTCAATTTTGGCAGTTTCGACCAGGGCATCATGAGCGTCGGCGGCAATGTCACCGTGCGCGCCGGCGGCTACATCAGCGATCTTGCCGTGTCGCTGCCGACCACCGCCTATCTCGACGCATCGAACACGCTTCATATTACCGGCGGCGGCAATCTGTCGGTAACCGCCGGCGGCAGCATTTACAGCGGCGATTTCTATGTCGGCCAGGGTACCGGATCAGTGCAGGCCGGCGGTGCTATCGCGCCGGACTTCACCTTTGAAAGCAGCCAGCTCGCCTATCCGGTCCAGACCCTGCTCGCAGTGCAGTACGGCACCATCGCGGTGCAGGCGCGCCAGTCGGTCGATATCGGTGGCATCTACGATCCGACCTATTTGTGGAACCCGGACCTGTTTGTCGTCGTGACTTCCACAAGCAACGAGTTACCCGTGGCCTCTTACCCCTCATCCGCGGCTACAGGGATCAACCTGGTGCCCTATGTCACCAGCATGGACTCGACCAGCGGGGTGTCGATCCAATCGACCAGCGGCGACGTGACATTTAACTCGTTGCTCGTGCAGGACGCACTTTTCACTTTGGGCGAGCCTGTAAGGCTCCAAGAAAACATCGGCTTCGATCCAGATGCCACCGTCGGCAGCTTGCTGCTGCCGGCGTCGCTGAGCTTGGCGGCGCTCGACGGCGGCATCACGATTGATCATGGCGGCGGCCTCTACCCGTCGGCGACCGGCACGCTCACCATCGTCGCCGATCAATCGATCAATCTTGCCATACCGGTGCTGTTTTCGGCGGTGCCGGCCCAAGGTGATACCTCGGTGTCGGCGGAAATTCCAGATTTTGCGGCGTGGGGGAACATCTCCGGCACGACGCTTGGCAAGCTCGACGAGCAAGTGGGCGACGGCATCCTTCCGACCGGCGCCGATCCGACCTTGATCGACGCCACGCAGCTCACGCCGGCCCAGCTGATCGATCCGTCCCTGGTGCAGGACGACGCCACCGCCTCAGTCCTGATTTATTCGCTGAACGGCAGCCTCGTTGATGGTGAGCCGCTGGAATCGTCTTACGAGAATATCAACATCGGCAACGCAGCAATCGGCAGCACAGTAGGCCAGATCAGCCTCATTCCCAATGCCCCGGCGGAGATCTACGCAGCGCAGAACATTCTCGATCTGCCGTTCTACGGCGAGAATTTCACCGCCACCGACATCACCAGCATCATCGCCGGCGACAACATCACCTACAACATTGACGGCTACGGTCAGCCGCCGGCTATCGAGCTCGCCGGCCCCGGCACGCTCGATGTCATCGCCGGCGGCAATATCAGCTTTCCGGCACAGCCCACCACGGGCACCGCCGAAACCGGGATCCGCACGCTCGGCAATTCGATTGATACCGACGCCGATCCTGATCCCGGCCGGGGCGTTCCCGTGCCCGGAGAAACGACGGCCTTCCTCAGCGAGTTCGGCAATCCCTATCTGCCGACCGGTGGCGCCTCGGTGAATGTGTTGTTCGGCGTCGGCCCCGGCATGAACGTCGCGGGCTTCATCACGGCCTATATCAATCCGGCGACGAGTGGTGCGACTGGGGCGAGCTACGCCGACGATCTCGTCTCATTCGTGACGCAATATGAGATGGGCGCCGGTACGCCCCTCAGCGGCAGCCTGACACCGGCGCAGGCCTGGGCGATCTTCGATACGCTGCCCGCGGATCAGCAACAGCTTTTCGTCGAAGAAGTTTTCTTCGATATCCTCAATCAGACCGGGGCGGACTATAACAACCCGTCAAGCCCCGGCTACAAGCAGTATTCCGCCGGCTACGAGGCGATCAACACGTTGTTCCCGGCCTCATACGGGTACACCGCCAATGCGCTCGGCGCGCTTAATGGTGCCAATCAGCTGGTTGAGACCGGCACTTTCGATATGCGCAGCTCCACCGTGCAGACTCAGCAAGGCGGCAACATCTCGATCCTTGGACCGGGCGGGCGCATTCTCGTTGGCAGCGCGGTCGCGGCGCCTGCGGCCAATCCGGCGAGCCAAGGCGTTCTCACGCTCGAGAGCGGCAATATCGACATCTTCACCGACCAGTCGGTGCTGGTGGCGCAGAGCCGGATCATGACCGAGCAGGGCGGCAACATCGTGATATGGAGCTCCAACGGCAATATCGACGCCGGCGAGGGCGCCAAGACTTCGGTATCCCAGCCGCCGCCGCTCTATACCTGCGATATCGACTTCTATTGCACCGCGGACATCAAAGGCCAGGTGTCCGGTGCCGGCATCGCGACCTTGCAGTCGCTGCCGGGCGTGCCGGTCGGCAACGCCAATCTGATGGCGCCGCGCGGCACCATTAACGCCGGCGCGGCGGGCATCCGCGTCTCTGGCAACCTCAACATCGTGGCGTTGGAGGTGATCAACGCGTTCAACATCCAGGTGCAGGGCGTCACGATCGGCATCCCGACCGTGGCCACGCCGAGCATCGGCGCGCTGACGACGGCTTCGAACACGGCTGGCGCCGTCCAGGCTGCGCTGCCGCCGTCAAACCCGAACAACGACCAAGCCTCGATCATCACCGTCGAATTTCTGGGCTTCGGCGGCGGTGATAACGATGACAACCAGCCGCCACAAGATCAGCAGCGCAAGAATAAGGGCCGGCAGAGCTACAACTATGACCAGACCAGTCCATTTCAGATTATAGGCGCTGGAACTCTCAATGCACTCGGCGAGCAGTATTTGAGCGCCAAAGAGAAACAAGAAATGTCGCAACCGTGAAAGCAGTCGAAGTAGTCTTTCATATTCAGTGATAATTATAAATCCGCTTATTACTAGAGCAGGATGGGTTTTCTTTGAATCGCTATCCCGCTCCAGTCTAGCTTATTGTTGGAGCATGATCTTTTCCGAAAACCGAATACCCACTTTTCGGGATCATGCTCTAACTAGGCCGTGTACTCATAAACTAGGCCCGATGTCTCCTTCACTCTAAAAGCGATGGAATTGCCGCGTCGCAGCGAAATGACGCGATGTGCCAGGAACGGACGTGCCTTTCAGTGCCACGGTGACAAGTCGACCCGCTCCGCGCCAAAAAAGGATAGAATTCGGAGACGTCGGTCGATAATGATTTGTTTCATGGCGTGGAAGACTAGCGGCGCGGTCGAGTTGCGTTGGAAATCGTGATCATGTCCGCATCTGTTGTCCCACCACCCGCCCTGACCGAGGACGCGATTCACCGGCTACTTATCGAGCGCGTCGATGAGCGCTGCTTAAGCGTCGGCATGGTGGTCGGCGTCACGGAAGGCAAGGGCCATCGGATTGTCGCCCATGGCTACCGCGACACGACCGGCGCGGGCCCGGTGAACGAGAAAACCTTGTTCGAGATCGGCTCGATCACCAAGCTATTCACTGCGCTGTTGTTGTCCGACATGGCTAACCGCGGCGAGGTCAGGATGGATGAGCCGGTGGCGGAGCTGTTGCCGGCGGGAACGCGAGTCCCAGTTCGTGATGGCAAAGCCATCACGCTTCGCGATCTAGCCTCGCATTATTCCGGACTGCCGCGAGTGGCGACGAATGGGGACCCGCCAGATCGGCCCGGTGGGCCCTATGCCGCATACTCCACCGAAAGACTCTACCAGTTTCTCGCCAGCCACGAATTGATCCGGACGCCTGGCGAGAGCTTTGAATATTCCAATGTTGGCGTCGGACTGCTGGGACACGCGCTGGTGCTACGCGCCCGGGCGAGCGGCTATGAAAGCCTGATCCGCGCGCGCATCCTGGATCCACTGCGGATGGACGATACAGTGATCGCGATCCCGTCGCGGCTGGCAGGAAATATCGCGTCAGGCCACGATGATAGTCTAGAGCCGACCTTGGACTGGACTTTCGATGTGCTGGCCGGGACGGGCGCGCTGCGCTCGACCCTGCCTGATCTGTTGCGTTTTGTGGACGCGGTGTGCGATCAGAACTCATCGATTGCATCCATTATCCGGCCGTTGATGACCCCGCGTGACCAAGGCGGGTTGGAACTGGCGAAGCCCCACCTGGACGGCGTAATTGCGCTATCGAAGCCCGGCGGTACAGGCGGTGCCCGCAGCTTTGTCAAATGCATTCCAGAATGGAAGCGCGGAGTGGCCGTGCTCAGCAACGCGAGCATTGATGCCGTTGTCGATCTCGGGGCGCATGTACTGAACCGGCGCCGCGACTTGATTTCGTACCCGAAGGAGGTCGCGATCGACCCAGTTTGCCTCGCCCGTTTGGTGGGACGCTATCAAATGAACGATTGGGTGTTCGATGTCACATCAGCCGGCGACCGGCTCCATGTTCCGATCGGCGATCAGCATCGGGTGTTCCCCACCTCGGAATGGCATTTCTTCCACAAGAGCGCGCCCGTGCAACTCACCTTCGAACCCGGCGGGGACGGCCGTGCGGCCCGCCTGATTCTGCATTACAACGGCACCGATCAGATTGCCGAAAGGATCGGGTAGTTCAAGAGCAATGCGCGAAGACAACGAGCACCACGAAGCAGTAGACCTAAGCAGCGCGGAGTCCGGTTCGGGTCATTTTCGACCGATCCGGCCAGTCTTGCCGCCCGTTTATGTCGGCTTCGCCCCAAAAGCAGACCTGAGGCTAGCCCCGATAGGCAGAACGCGCGTTGAGGTGGGCCGCAGGTCCGTGATTCAAGCTCCCAAACTGGGGAGATTCGAATCATGCGCTATGAACTTACCGACTACGAATGGGCTGTTATTAAGCCGATGCTGCCGAACAAGCCGCGTGGCGTGGCACGGGTGAACGACCGGCGTGTCCTCAACGGTGCGCTTGGGCCAACATACCGCCGAGAAGCAATCGCAACGCGCCGATCTGCTTTAGCCCGCATCTCTACCGAGAGCGAAACCTCGTTGAACGGTTCTTCAATAAGATTAAATAATGCCGGCGGGTCGCGACGCGCTACGACAAGCTTGCGGCCAACTACCTGGCCTTCGTCCAGCTCGCATCAATTCGCTTGTGGCTGCACGTTAATGAGTCCACGCCCTAGTCTAGCGATACTTTACCCATTTCCTTGAGCGCCCCATCGGAGTTCTTGAAGGCGTCGAGCCCGCAATAGACCGTCGCGTGCAGCAGAACTCCCTTGACTGTCCTGTTTGCGCGCTGTCTGTGGGAGCCAATCCTTGTTACACGCTGCCGTCGGTCGCGTTCTAACAAACGGAAATTCCCCAGCGCAATTAATCGTAGGCCAAACACGAATATTTCAGAATGAAAGCCCATATAGTTCACCCGGAC
>JASHVN010000438.1 GCA_030044555.1 Xanthobacteraceae bacterium
ATGCCATCGAAGGAAGGTGACGATGCTCGAACTGCGCCCGAGTTGCGAATGCTGCGATAAAGATTTGCCGCCCGCGGCAACCGACGCGATGATCTGCAGCTTCGAATGCACGTTCTGCCGCGATTGCGTCGATACCAGGCTTAACGGCGTCTGCCCGAATTGCGGCGGCAATTTCACGCCGCGGCCGATCCGGCCGAAAGCCAAGCTCTTGCTCAATCCGCCGTCCGCGCAACGCATCTTTAATCCGGCTGGCTGCGGCGGCGTGGTCGGGACCTGACCGTCAGGCCTCGAGGTCGTGCATGAGCTGCCCGAGGTGCGGCGGGATCGAAAAGCTGTCGCCGAGCTTGCCCTTGAGCCGTTTGAGGCAGCCCCAGAGCACGGCCTGATTGCTGTTGACGACCGGCTTGCCGAGTTCCTGCTCGATCGCGTCGACCGCCTCGATCTGCGTGGTGTTGGTGCAGCTTAGGAAAATGCCGTCGGCTTCGGGGCGGTCATTCTCCTTGGCAAGCTCGGCCCAGCACTGCGGCGTGATCTTCTCGAATTCAGCCGCACTGGCGCATTTGAGCGCCACGTCGTTGACCACGGTGAAGCCGGCAGCGCTGAGATAAGCAATGATGTCGGCGTTCGTTCTGTAGGGGCTGAGCACTACGAGCTTGCGCAGGCCGAGCGCGCGCATGGCGTCGTTGACCAGGCTCGAGGTCGACAGCGCGTCGACCCCGGTCGTCTTGCGGATGAGGTTGATGATGCGCGCTTCGCCGTCGGCGCCTTCCTTCATCGAAGTGTGGGTGCAATGGAAGACGATGAGATCGGGATGGGCGTCGGCGAGCGTGCCAGCCGCATGGGCGATCTCGTCGGTCAATTGCTCGACCGTGCGTGACGGCTCACCGGCGACGCGGCCGCGCGCCACGTGAATGCCAAGCGCCTCCGGCGCGTAATGATTGAACTGCGGCTCGGTCATACGGTTGACCGAGGGAATGATGAGGCCGATGCGCGCCTTCGGCTCGGTCAAGGCCGGCGCGAGATGATCCTTTTCTGTAACGGCATCCATGACGACCTCCTGATTGTTCGCGCTCATTGTAGCGCCAAGCCGACGCTCTTGGCCAAAGCCCCCCAGTGCGCCACTTCATGGCCCACGAAGGCATTCGTGGCGGCCAGATCCAAATCCATCGACAACAGGGCCTGCTGCTCGAAGTATTTCTGGTTGTCCGGCTCTTTCAAGATGCGGCGCACCGCGCCATTGAGTTTCTCGGCGATGGCGGGCGGCAAGTTCTTCGGCGCGGTGAGCCAGAACCATGTGGCGCCGGTGATTTCGGGAAAACCCTGTTCGGCGAACGTGGCGATCTTGGGATAGGCGGGATTGCGTTCGCTCGACGACATGGCAAGCCCGATGAGTTTCCCGGCCTTGACCTGCTCGCCGGCGGTGAGCGGAACGGTAATTGTCATATTGATGTGGTTGCCGAGCACCTCCATGAGGCCGGAATCGGGGGCCGGCACATGGGTGATGTCGATGCCCGCCTTGCGCTTGAACTCTTCGAGCAGGATCTGACCGAGCGAGCCTGGTCCCGGCGACGAAGAGGTGAATGGCGCCTCGCGCGTCTTTGCCTGCGCAATCAGCCCGGCAATGTCGTGGACGCCCAGCGACGGGTTGGCGGCGAGCACATAGCTGTCGCCCCCGATCATGGCGATATGGGTGAAATCCTTCATCGGGTCGTAGCCGATATCCGGATGGAGCGTCGGAATGGTAATGTGCGGTCCCGAGCCGCCGATCATCAGCGTGTAGCCGTCCGGCGTCGCGCGTGCGGTGTCGGCGGCCGCAAGGCTGCCGCTATTGCCTTGGCGGTACTCGATATAGAATTGCTGCTTGAACGCCGTCGAAAGCCCCTGGCCGACGAGCCGCGCCAATTGATCGGCGCTGCTGCCCGGGGCGAAGCCGACAATGATTTTCACCGGACGGGCCGGCCAAACCTGCGCCGATGCGCAGGTGAGCGGGCCGGCGGCCAGCAAAGCAGCGAAAAAAGCGACCAGCGCACGCGCGGGCATCGTCATCCTCCCATTTTTCGCCGACCATAACAGAACAAGATTTTGCTGCTCATGCTATCGCGGCTGGGCTGATCCAGCCGGATTCGCAGACTGCGTCAGCGCCTGCATCAGCGCATGGCAGTTCGGCGCGCGCTCGAGTCCCATCACCTGCGCGATGATGCGGTCGCGCGCCGCGGGCGCGAGGCGATCGGCGGTGATGCGGTTGAATTTTTCCATCACCGTTGCGGCATCCGGTCCATCCGGCGAGAAACCGGGCGGTACGAGGATTTCGACATCGTAGGCGCGGCCGTCGCGGCCGGTGGCGTGCAGGGCGCACGGGTAAGCCTCGCCGCCGCGCCGGGCCAGATCGGCATCAATGGTCATGTCCAGACGCGCCATCAGCGCGCGCACGTTCGCATCGTTCCAGCGCTCGTTTTCAAACTGGGCGAGCCCGAAGGTGCCGTCGATAAGCGCAACCGCGATGAGAAACTGCAGCGAGTGGTCGGCGGCTTCGCGCGAGCGCGGCGCGACGCGGCCGGGATCGGCAATCTGCCGGCGCACGAGCGGCACGTCCGCCAGCACCACACGGATGTTGCCACGCACGCGACCGATGTCGCCATCAAGGAGGCGGTGCAGGGCGAGCGCAGCAGCGACCGCGCCCTGCGCGCCGGCGAAACACGGATAGGCCTTGACCGCCACGCGGGCGATGAAGTTTTCTCCGGCGAACGGCGCGCCGAGAATATCACCCGCTGCCTCGGGGGTGTGAGTAAACACCGTACGCAAGCCACGCTCGCCTTCGAACACATCGAGCGGGCCGGTGAGCCCTTGCGCGGCGAGCAGCGCCGCCTGCATGCCGTTCTGCGCGATCAGCGCGTTGGCGATCGACTTGGCGGCCGAGATGCCGCCTTCGCGCACGCCCACCGGCGTCGGCGCCCGCGCCGCACTGAGCGCAATGGCGTGCGCGAGCCTCATCTGATCGAGGCCGATAAGCTTGCCCGCCATCGCCGGCGCGGCCAGCCCCGAAATGGTGATGCCGTCCCAGGGCGAATGCGCTTCCATCAGCGTCTTGCCGCGGCCGTAAATCTCATAGCCGAGCAGGATCGCGGCGATCAGATCGCGCCCGCCGGCGTTGGCCAATTCGGCGGCGGCCAGCGCCACCGGAATATTGTCGCTCGGATGGCCGCCGCGGGCGCCGCTTCGCGGATCGGCCCCGGTCACATAGTCGTTGAGATCAAGGACGCGGATCAGCGTCCCGTTGGCGAGCACGGCGCTCGGCGCACTCATTTTACGCAGGTCCCCGAGCACTGTGCATTGCGGCGTGTCGCCAAACGCGTGCAGCGTTCGCACGACCGCCCGGGCGCATTCGTCCTCCAGCGCGGCAAAGCCGCAGCCGAGCGTGTCGAGGAGCACGAGCTTGGCT
>JASHVN010000439.1 GCA_030044555.1 Xanthobacteraceae bacterium
ATGGAGGACGAAGTCCGCGTCATTCTCAAGGACGCGGCGGAAGCAGGCGGCCGCGAGGTTCTTGAGCGTTTTGAGCCGCCGGCGCAGCCCGGCCGGCAGCGCGCACATGCCGTGCCGGCCGACAGCAGGCGGATCCTGCTCATCATCGGCGGCGGCATCGCCGCCTATAAATCGCTCGATCTCATCCGCCGCTTGCAGGACCGCGGCGTGAGCGTGCGCTGTGTTCTCACGGGCGCCGCGCAGCATTTCGTCACGCCGCTGGCGGCGGGGGCGCTCAGCGGCGAGCAGGCCTACACGGATCTGTTTGATGAACGCAGCGAGTTCGATGTCGGTCACATCCGCCTCGCCCGCGACACTGATCTCATCGTGGTCGCCCCCGCGACCGCCGACCTGATGGCGAAGATGGCGGGCGGCCACGCGGACGATCTTGCCGGGGCTGTGCTGCTGGCGACCGACAAGCCGATCCTGCTGGCGCCGGCGATGAATCCGCGCATGTGGGCTGCCAAATCCACCCAGCGCAACCTGGCGCAGCTCATGACGGACGGCGTGCGGCTTGTCGGTCCCAACAGCGGCGAAATGGCTGAGCGCGGCGAAGCCGGATTCGGCCGCATGGCGGAGCCGAGTGAAATCGCCGCCGCGGCCGAGGCCATGTTGCGGCAGGGAGCGGCGCTCGCCGGCAAGCGCGTGCTGGTGACGTCCGGCCCGACCCATGAGCCGATCGACCCGGTGCGTTTCATCGCCAACCGCTCATCCGGCAAGCAGGGTCATGCGATCGCTGCGGCAGCGGCCGCGGCCGGCGCCGACGTGGTGCTGGTCTCCGGTCCGGCCGAAGTGCCGGACCCGCCCGGTATTGCGATCGTCAAAGTGGAGACGGCGCGGCAAATGCTCGAAGCAGTCGAGAAGGCGTTGCCGGCCGACATTGCCATTTTCGCCGCCGCAGTCGCGGATTGGCGCGTCGAACAATCGAGCGATCATAAAATCAAGAAGCAGGAAGGCCACCGCCCGCAACAGCTCGATCTCGTCGAGAATCCCGACATCCTGGCGACGATTGCGCACCGCAAATCAGGCCGCCCCCGGCTCGTCGTCGGATTCGCGGCGGAGACCGACGACGTGGTCGCCAACGCGAAAGCCAAGCTCGCCAAAAAGGGCTGCGACTGGATTTTGGCCAACGATGTCTCGCCGGAGACGGGAATCATGGGTGGCGACAGCAATACGATTCACCTGGTGACCGCGTCCGGCGTTGAATCCTGGCCGCCGCAATCGAAGGATGAGGTCGCGCGCAGCCTCGTCGAGCGCATTGCCGCGGCGCTTGCGGACGCCAAGCGGTGAGCGCCGACGGCATCATCGAAGTCCGCGTGATGCGCTTCGCGCACGCCGCCGGTCTGCCGCTGCCGGATTATCAAAGCGCGCTTGCCGCCGGGCTCGATCTTCTCGCCGCTTTGGCGGCGGACGCCGCGGTCGCGATCGCCCCGGGCGACCGGGCCATGATCCCGACCGGCATCGCCATCGCGTTGCCGCCCGGTACGGAAGCCCAAGTGCGGCCGCGCTCGGGCCTTGCCATTCGGTACGGCATCACGGTGCTCAACGCACCAGGAACCATCGACGCCGATTACCGCGGCGAAATCCAAGTCATTCTGATCAATCTCGGCAAGGAAGCATTCACCGTCAGCCGCGGAATGCGCATCGCGCAGCTTATCGTCGCGCCCGTGCAGCGCGCTAAACTGATTGAGACGTTGAGTCTCGATGCGACGGAGCGCGCCTCTGGCGGGATGGGTTCGACAGGAACGAGTTGACCGCAGCGCGGCGAGAATTGCCGTTCTTGATCTGGACTCTTTCGGCGCGAATCCTCTTGAGAGTAAAGTGCCATGATTCGCGGCGGCTGGCGTAGCGGCGGTGACCGCCAGCAGAGGCAATGGGGCATGCCGGACACGATCCGGACGAACGGGGTCTGTGCGTGTCCGTGGCAAGGCGGATTCCTTGCAGGCAGGGGCTTGGCCATCAGGATCTTGGCTACCAGGATCTTGGCTGCCGGGTTGCCCGCGGCCCGCGCGTGCGCGCTTTCCCTGTTTACGGTTTTGAGCAGCGCTTCATTCGTGCCTGCTCGCGCGGCGCAGCAGGCGTCCGGCGCCACCGCAGAACTCGCGCTCGATGCCACGCGCAGGCACGACATCGCGATTCTCGTCCCGATGCTCGGACTGGTTCTGTTTGCGGTCCTCACCGCGATCATGCTGATGCGCACCCGCGTGCGCTCGGCGCGTCTGGAAGCCGCATCGCGTGACGAAATTGCCGTCCTTCAAGACGGGCTCGACCGTGCCAACGCGCTGCTCCTGTCCGAACGGCAGGTGCTGGTCGATTGGCCGGCCGCTTCCGACCGCCCCAACATCAACGGCGAGCTGGAAGTCCTCGGGCTCAACAAGCCACGTCACGTGCTCGCCTTTAGTGCCTGGCTCGACCCGGCGCAGGCGAACGCGATGGAGCGCGCCGTCGTGGCGCTGCGCGCCCATGGCGAAGCCTTCGTGATGAACTTGACCACGCTCGCCGGCCACCCGATCGAGGCACAAGGTCGCGCCATCGGCGGCCGCGCGGTGCTACGGCTGAAGGATGCAACGACGGCAACGCGCGAACTGATGCAGCTTCGGCAGCATCACCAGAAACTGCTGACCGAAATCGCTTCGCTGCGCACGCTCGTCGAAACGCTGCCATCGCCGGCATGGACGCGCGACGCCGTCGGGCGGCTGACTTTCGTCAATTCCGCCTATGCGCGCGCCGTCGAAGCCAAGGATGCGACCGACGCCGTCGAACGAAACCTGGAGCTCTTGGACACTTCAGCGCGCGAGACGATCGGCAGGACGCGTGCCAATGGCGGCGCCTATTCGGGACGGCTGCCGGCGGTCGTCGCCGGGGCGCGGCGCAGCTTCGACGTCCTCGATGTCCGCACCGAGACCGGCAGCGCCGGCATCGGCATCGACGCCACCGAAGCGGAGACGATGCGCAATGCGCTGGCGCGGCTGGTCGACGCGCACCGGCGCACGCTCGATCAGCTCTCGACCGGCGTCGCCATGTTCGGCGCCGATCAGCGGCTCACCTTCTATAACGCCGCCTATCGCGGGCTGTGGGATTTCGACGCCGCCTATCTCGATCAGAGCCCCACCGATTCGGCGCTTCTCGAAGACTTGCGCGCCGCGCGCAAACTGCCGGAGCAGCAGAGCTTTCGCCAATGGAAGGCGCAGCTTCACGCCGCCTACCGCGCCAACGAGGCGAAGGAGAACGTCTGGCATCTGCCCGATGGGCGCACGCTCCGCGTGGTGACCACGCCCAATCCGGATGGCGGCGTCACCTACCTTTTCCACGACGTGACCGAGCGGCTTGATCTCGAACGGCGCTTCGAAGAGCTGATCCGCGTGCAGACCGAAACGCTCGACAACCTGGCCGAAGGCGTCGCCGTGTTCTCAAGCGACGGCAGACTGCGGCTGCACAACACCGCCTTTGCCAAAATGTGGAAGCTTTCGCCGCAAGCGCTCGCTGAGCGCCCGCATATCGAAGCGATTACGGCTTTATGCCGGCCGCTGCACGGCAATGATCCTACTTGGCGCTCGCTGTGCGCGGTGGTGACAGCAATCGACAGCCGCAACGGCGTTGCGGGCCGTCTCGAACGGCGCGACGGCAACGTGGTCGATTGCACGGCCGTGCCGCTGCCCGCGGGCGCCACTTTGGTTACGTTCCACGACGTCACCGACTCGGTCAACGTCGAGCGCGCCTTGCGCGAACGCAACGAGGCGCTGGAAGACGCCGACCGCATCAAGATCAGCTTCGTGCATCACGTCTCCTACGAACTGCGTTCGCCGCTCACCAACATCATCGGTTTCGTGCACCTCCTTGGTGACCCGGCAACCGGCCCGCTCGCCGCCAAGCAGCGCGAATATCTCGACTACATCACGGTCTCCTCCAATACGCTCTTGGCGCTGATCAACAATATTCTCGATCTGGCGACGATCGATGCCGGCCGCATGCAGCTCAATCTCGGTGAGGTCGATATTCGCGAAACCATGCAGGCGGCGGCCGAAGGCGTGCAGGACCGCCTGGCGAGTGCCGGGATCACGCTCGACATCAGGGCGCCCGCCGACATCGGCAGCTTCATTGCCGACGGACGGCGGGTGCGACAGATCCTTTTCAACCTTCTGGCCAACGCGGTGAGCTTTTCGCCGGGCGGGGCAACCGTCACGCTATCGGTCGAACGGCAAGCCGACGAAGTGTCCTTTTCGGTCACCGACAAAGGGCCGGGAATTCCGCCCGAGGTGCTGGAAAAGGTCTTCAACTGGTTCGAGACCCATTCGCTCGGCTCGCATCATCGCGGTCCGGGAATTGGGCTATCGCTGGTGCGCTCGTTCGTCGAGCTGCATGGCGGCACCGTGACCATTGCGTCCGTGGTTGGACAGGGCACCACGGTCACCTGCTCGTTCCCGGCGGGGCGGATAGCGCCCGCTCTGTCGGCGGCCTAGCTGGCGCATGATCCGGAAAAGTGTGGCGCGGTTTTCCGAAAAGATCATGCGCAAACAAAGAGCTAAAGCGCGATGATGATTCGCCCTCAAATCATCGCGCTTTAGGGGCCCGATCGCGAAGTTCGCAGCAGAATCGCCGCCGGCCCATTGCGAACTGCGGAATCGGACACAAGAAGGCCGCCGAAAAAGCCGATCATGGACTTGATCCGGCGCCCGATCTGGTTTTTCAAGGCTCCCCATGCGCTTTCAGGAATTCATGTGCGGAATGCCGCGATGCTT
>JASHVN010000440.1 GCA_030044555.1 Xanthobacteraceae bacterium
TCAAAAACAAAGCGTTCGAACCGGAAATGATCACGGCGATGACGCGCGCTTATACCGAGGTGTGCGGCACGCTCGGCCTGAGCGATCGGAATCCCGAGGCGAGCGCGGTGGCGAAGAAAGTGATCGAGTTTGCTCAACGTGGCGAACGCGACCCCATCCGTTTGCGAGAGTACGTGTTGCAAGCGTTACGAAATTAATCTCGCAAATTCAGCCTCGTTCGCTCAGAGTAAGACGGGAACGCAGCCGCCGAGCGCAGCACGACGCAATTTGCCGCGTTCCGGCCGCAAACGAGCCGGGCCGGAACCTTTCCCCGCCAAGGAACAAGGTCACGACCAAAGATCGCCGAAATTTGCAGTATGATTGCTGTGGCGCGGGGCGACATCAGGCCGGAGCGTCGCAGAGCCGGCTCACGGAGAAATCGATGAAGATCGGGGCAGTCACCCTTGTGACACTTACCACTCTGACGCTCTTTGCAGCGAGCGCCCAAGCCCAGGATGCCGGGGCAACAAACGGAATGGGCGGATTCGGCGGTGGACGACATCATCAGCAGGGCCAGGCCAAGAAAGCTGATGCGCCCAAGCCGAAAGTCGACGAGAAAGCTTACGCGGCCGCATTGAAGCAACTGCCCGACAAGCAATACGACGCCTGGCACGGCGTTCGATAGAGCGGTTTGCGGGGAGACCAGGATTTCGATGTCAGGTCAGGCGGACCTGTTTCTGGTCCGTCATCAGGGCTTGGCGGCGCGGCAGGCTGGATTGTAGGCCCAGTTGCGATCGAGCCCGACGACGCAGAAGTTCACCCCCCAGCCCATGCCAATCATCCCGGTGCCGGTGGCGATCGAATAATAGATGGCGTGCCGCCTGCCGTCGTTGATCAACGCGGTGCCGCTGCAGAAGCGGCGTGGTATGGATTGCGCGGCCCACGGCAGATAAGCAGTCTCGCGGATATCCTCGATGCCGACGATCTGCAGCTCAGAATTCCAGAACCGAGCTTCCTTGGTATGGAAATTGGCTATGATCTCATCGAGCGCCGGAGCGTAATTGCACGCCGGCATGTCGCGGCTGTAATTGGGACCTGACAGCCAGAAGTTCTTTTCGAACCAATTCGCCGCCTGCGCGCGCGGAAGCGAAATGACAGCGAGCGCCAAACCGACCGCCAAGGCAAGCAGCAAGCTCGCAGCGCGTGGAACGCGACTGAACATGGCCTCTCCCCGTGAGCATCGGCAACGTGCCGTGCCGCTCCGTCGCGGTCAAGATCGCGCGGCGTAACGGGTGCATAACTGGCGAAAATCGTGACAATCTTGCCACGCCCTGCCGCCGGCCAGGCTTGTCATGGAGGATAAGCTTTCAATCCTGCGCACGAGCCACTAAACTTGTGTGCCTTGCTGACCGCTCTGGGGGCTTTTGCGATGCGCCGACATGCCGCCGTCTTCGTTGCGTCGATCGGCTTGATGATAGTGTGCGCCGGCAGCCCCGCGCTGGCTTTTCTTTTCGGGCCTGGGCCGGGCATCACCGGCAATGATACCGGCGGCATCATTCCGTATTCTCCTGCGGTTGCGGGCATCTACCGGCAGCTTGCCGCGGATTATTGCGCAAGCTGGGGCAGGCTCTCGCATATCACCAGCGTGCATCGCCGCTACGGCGACTACATCGGCTTCGTCTGCATCGACAAGCCGTGGATCATCCACTGAGGATCGACGAACGGACAGTGCGGTCATCGCCGTCCGTCATCGCTCAGTCATTTCACCCCGTTCTCCAATCGCCAAGCGCCGCCTGAACGAGCGCCAGGGCCGCGACCGCCGCGGTATCGGCGCGCAAGATGCGCGGGCCAAGCGCAAGCCGCACTACGTTCGGCAGCTTGAGCAACGCCGCTCGCTCGTCCTCGGCAAAACCGCCTTCCGGGCCGATCAGGACCGCGACCGGCGAGCGTGGCGGCACCTTGGTGGCCAGCGCCACGAGCGGGTCGGCGACTTCGGCGTCCTCGTCGCAGAAGATAAGGTACCGCTCAGGCTCGTTCGCAGAGAGGACGGCAAGAAGCGCCGCCGGTTCGGCGATCTCCGGGAGATTGAGAATGCCGCACTGCTCGGCCGCTTCGATGCAATTGGCGCGCACGCGCGCCATGTTGAGGCGGGCCACCTGGCCATGGCGCGTCAGCACCGGCTGCAGCCGGGAGGCGCCCATCTCGACCGCCTTCTGTGTCATGTAATCGAGGCGCGCTGCTTTGAGCGGCGCAAACAGGTAGTGCAAATCGCCGGCCTCGGTCTGCGCCCGCCGCCTGCCGCCGACATGCAGAGCGACCGCACGCTTTTGCACGTCGAGCGTCGCCTCCCACTCGCCATCGCGGCCATTGAAGACGAGGACTCCGCCGCCTGATTTAAGCCGCAGCACGGTGGTGAGATAATGTGCTTGCGCGCGGTCGAGCGCGACAGCGGTTTCCTCGCCGAGCGATGTCTCGACGTACAGGCGGGGGGTCCGAAAATCGTAAGCCGGCATGGCCGAAATCTCCGCAGAACGCGGGGAAATTAAGCCCGGCTTAACCACGTCGGGAGCCACAATCCAAGCCCTCCCCTGCACCGGCGCGCCGGTCGGGAGGAAGAGGGGGCGGCGTTGCCGCCATGTCGCCGAATTCAGCGCGCCTTTAATAATGGCCTGGATTCAGGCATTCTTGAGGGGAAACGAAAGGACGCAACATGAGGTGGAGCGTCACTATGGGGATGACGCTGGCGCTTGGCGTCAGCATCGCGGCAATCGGCACCGCGTCGGCGCAGATGACGCAGGCGCCTTCGCCTTGCGACGGTTTCTTACCTTTGCGCAATGACGCCCAGCAAAAAGCCAACGCGATCTCCGTCGCGGAGAAGCGTCACGCCACGCCCAAAGAACTGTGCTCGTTGGTGTCACGCTTCACCATCGCCGAGGGCGCGGCGCTGAAGTTCCTGGAAACCAACAAGACTTGGTGCGGCATTCCCGACGCGGCAGTGGCCGGGGCCAAGGCCAACCATGATAAGACGCTGAAATTCCGCGAGATGGTTTGCAATGCCACTGCGGCACCCGTGCATGTGCCGACGCTGAGCGACGCCATCGGGACACCGGCACTCGATACGGGCAAAAACACCAAAACCGGCACCGGCGGCACGTTCGACACGCTCACCGGCAATCCGCTGGGCAGATAAATGGACCGGGCGACCGGCTCGGTCGCGGATGCGACCGGCAATTGGGTCGACACCCTCGCTCCGGTTTGGCTGCGGCCCTACTTGCGGCTCGCCCGCCTTGACCGGCCCATCGGCTCCTGGCTGTTGCTCATTCCCTGCTGGTGGTCCTCGGCGCTTGCGGCGGTCGCCGCTCATGCGCGGGCGCCGAGCCTTGCTCACCTTGTGCTGTTCTTCATCGGCGCCTTCGCCATGCGCGGCGCCGGCTGCACGTGGAACGATATCGTCGACCGTGATCTCGACGCCGCTGTCGAGCGGACGCGCTCGCGGCCGATCCCGTCCGGCCAGGTCAGCCTCGCTCAGGCCGCCGCGTTCCTGGTCGTGCAGGCGCTGGTGGGCTTTGCGGTGCTGATGACGTTCAACTGGTTCACCATCGCGCTCGGCATCGCCTCGCTCGCCATCGTGGCGGTTTACCCATTCATGAAGCGCATCACCTACTGGCCGCAAATCGTGCTCGGCCTGGCGTTTTCCTGGGGCGCGCTGATGGGCTGGGCGGCGGCTTTCGGCAGCCTCTCACTGCCTCCGCTATTGCTCTATGCCGGCTCGATCTCCTGGGTGATCGGCTACGATACGATCTACGCCCATCAAGACCGCGAGGACGATGCGCTTATCGGCATCAAGTCGACCGCCTTGCTGTTCGGCGCACGAACCAAGCCGATGCTCGCGCTGTTCTACGGGCTCGCCGTCATGCTCATTGCCGCTGCCGGCCTGACCGCCGGCGGTGGGCCTGTCTTCGTGCTCGGGCTTTGCGCCTTTGCCGCACACCTCGTCTGGCAAATCGTTCGTCTCGATATTGCAGATCCGGACAATTGCCTCGCGGTTTTCAAATCCGACCGCGACGCCGGCCTCATCCTGTTTGCCACCCTGCTCCTCGACGCTGCGCTGCATCGAATTGCATGACTGCCCGCCGCAACATGCGGCGAAGGTGCCTTGCCGGTTGCTGCGAACGGGGGCAGGATGAGTGCAAAGTCGGCTGACGGGCGGATTCGGCGCCGAACTCGCTCGTCTGATTATAACAACAGAGCGAATCATCCGTAGGGAGTGATTTATGAACTCAACAACCATGCTGAGTCTGAGCGCTGCGCTTGCGGTCGTGCTGGGCCAGGCCGTGTCGCCTGCGCTCGCTGACGAGCAGGCCCACGCTGCCATTGCGGGGCAAGTCACCTCCAGCACTGACGGGGCCATGGAGGGCGTGGTCGTCACCGCGCACCAGGACGGCTCAATCGTTTCGGTCAGTGTCGTTTCCGATGCGAAGGGCCACTACGCATTTCCGGAAAACCGGCTGCCGCCCGGCCATTACACGCTGAAGATCCGCGCAGCGGGCTACGATCTTTCCGCTCCTGCCGCGACCAACGTCGTCGGCGAGCAGACATCGAACGTCGACCTCAAGCTCGAGCCGACCAAGGATCTGCCCAATCAACTCACCGACGCCGAGTGGATGATGAGCATTCCCGGCACTGACGATCAGAAAGCCGCACTGCTCAATTGCACGAGCTGCCATACGCTCGAACGCATCGTGCTCTCGACGCATAATGTGGACGAGTGGACGCACGTCGTACAACGCATGATGGGTTACGGCGCGGTGAGCCAACCCGTCAAACCGCAGCCGATGCTCGATCGGGCACGCGCCGGCACGCCGGAGCAATATCGCAAGCTGGCGGAATATCTGGCCACCATCAATCTGAGCGCGGTCGACAAATGGACTTATCCGTTGAAGACACTGCCGCGGGCCACGGGCGATTCAACCCGCGTCATCGTAACCGAATACAGCTTGCCGCGGCCCACCATCGAGCCGCACGACATCGTGCGCGATAAGGACGGCAACATCTGGTACTCGGATTTCGGCGAGATGTTCGTCTCGAAATTCGATCCCAAGACACTTAAGCTCACCGAATATCCAATCAAGGACTTCAAACCCGATGCACCGGTAGGCCTGCTCAGCCTCGCTTTCGACAAGGAAGGGCTGCTCTGGTTCGACACCATGTATCAGGGTTCGCTGGGCACGATCGATCCGAAGACCGGCGCCACCAAATATTATCCGCTGCCGGCGAAGTGGAACGACAACCGCGTGCAGCTCAACTTCGTCGGCCTGCGCCATGACGTCGACAACAAGGTTTGGACCAAGGACGTCGGCACCGGCTACATCTATCGGCTCGACTTGGCCACCGGCGATTGGCAGCGCTTCCATCCGACCGACTTGCTGCCGGATGCAGCTCACCATCATTACGGCATCTATCAGGTCATATCGGACGCGCAGAACAACCTGTGGCTGGCCGAATTCAGCGAAGGCTATCTTGGAAAGATCGACGCCAAAACGCTGCAGGTGACCTGGTACACGCCGCCGACGGCGCATGCGCGCTTGCGCCGCATGGAGATGAGGCCGGACGGCGACATCGTGGTCACCGAATATCGCGGCAACAAAGTCGCGGTGTTCGACCCGAAGACGGAAAAGTTCACCGAGTATTCGCTGCCGCCCTACACCTACCCGTACCGGGCAAATTTCGACAAGAACGGCGATATCTGGGCCTCTACCATGAGCACTGATCGCGTGGTGCGCCTGAATCCCCAGACCGGCCAGACCGATCAGTATCCGATGCCGTCCGACACCAATATGCGCACGGTCTATGTCGACAACTCGACGAACCCGGTCAGCTTCTGGGTCGGCAGCAACCACGACCACGCCATCGTGCACGTCGAACCGCTGGACTAAGCGGATCGCCGCGCAGCGATCCAGCGTCGCTAAGTCCCCTCCCGGTCGCGGGAGGGGACTCTCATGTCAAACTTGGCATATCAGACTTCTCATATCAGACTTGGCACATCAGACTTGGCGGGGCGAAGGCTTAGGGCGGTCTCAGTTATCGGCGACCGCGGGTACTTAGAGGGCAATTGAAAACATGGGCAAGAGTCTCTTTTCCACCGCGTTGGCAGCCATATTTGCCTCTGCGATCCTTGCGGTACCGGCGCGTGCCGCCGACGATATCGCATCAAGGCTGGATATCTGCAGCGCGTGTCACGGCGCCGATGGCAAGCCCACCAATATCGCTACACCGATCATCTGGGGGCAGAAGGAAAATTATCTGTACAAGGAATTGCACGACTTCCACAGCGGCGAACGCTTCAATCCGATCATGTCGCCGATGGTCACGAGCTTCAGCCTGGATGATCTGCGCAAGGTAGCCAGCTTCTTCGCGGCCAAGAGCTGGCCGGACAAACAAGCCGAGGCGCCCGCCGGATCACCGCCCGAGGGAATTGCCATGTGCAAGGCGTGCCATGGGCAGAACTTCGAGGGCGGCGCGCCGGCGCCGCGTTTGGCGGGTCTCAGCTACGACTACCTCATCAGCGCCATGCGCAGCTTTGCCGACGGCAAGAGGACCAACAACCTCGACATGCCAGGCTTCATGAGGGCGTTGACCGACAGTCAGCGCGAGGCGATCGCGCATTACCTTTCGTCCTTATGATCGCTCTTGCGGGGGGCTTGCCGCAGCGAGCGTCGCTGCGGCAAGGCGCACCGCGGGGACCTTATAGTTGGAGCATGATCTTTTCCGAAAACCGGTATCCACTTTTCGGGATCATGCTCTAATGCGGGTTGAAATCCTGGTTCGGGAACGCCGAGGCGTCCGGCACCTTGATCACCACGAACGGATGCTCGACTGCACTGTGGCAGGCATTGCAACCGGCCGTGAGCTGCGCATAGGCAACGGCGAATTTCTTTCCATCTTGCTCTTTGATCGCAGCGTCGACCGCATTCATCGGCTGGGTGAGAGCCGCATCGACGAGCTGTTGGACCGGAAGCCCCATGAATTTCGGCTGAGCCTTGACGATGCCGGCGAAGGCCTGGCGGATTTCGACCAGAGCGTATTGCGCGAGCTGCCAATTTTTCGCCTCGCCGGCGAGGCCGAGCTTGGCATGACGGGGCTGGATCAGCGTATTCATCATGTCGCCCATGGTCAGCGCGTAGGGAACAGGCGCGCCATTGGCTGCATCGGCGGATCCTGCTTGCGGCAAAGCAGGGCTACCCATGGCGGCGCCAAACAAGAGCGCCAGCATACCGAGGAGCACGGGACGTTTGTTCATGGGCGAACCCCGGATTTTCAAAAGTTGGCTTGATCACGCTCACAGCTTCTGCAGATAGCAATCAATCTCTATGGGATCCTTCACGTCGCCAGCAGGGTGTGGCCGGCGCACGACGTTTGCCTGCTTGTAGCCGTCCTTGGCGCAGGAAATGGCCACGTCGTCAGGATTGACGTCCTTGCCGAATCCCGGGAGCTTATAGAGGCCCAAAATGTCGGTGGCGGTCACCAGCGCCCCGCCCTTGAGTTCGCCGGTCACCTTGGCATCGTTGACGCCGGCGCCGCCCACCTCGCGCACAAAGCCGAAGAACGATGGCCCATCGGCGCCGCCGTTGATGTCTTGATTGAGCAGGCTCACGCCGCCGGCATGCGCGAGCAGAGGGGCGAAACAGATTGCCGGGAGGAGGATCGCAATAAGCGGCAGACGAGCCATGCTTGCACTTCCAGACGTTTCCTGCCCCGCCCGGCGCCGGACGCTTCGGCGTCCATGCGCACCGGCATCAAGTGTACCAGATTGCCTTGCGAAAGATACGCGACGGCGCCGATCGCGCACAAGTGCGCGAGCCGATTGCGCAAGCGCGCCGCATGCTTCCGGCTGACAAGTTACGCGGTTTTTACGCGATCGTTGTGGCGCCCGTGTGCGGAGCAAAGGTCGCGCCCGCAATGAAAGGCCACAAAGTACCCAATGCAGCCCCGCTTATACGAATGCAAGCAGGCCACAGGCCACGATAACGACAACGCTTCCCCAAAACGTTATCTTGTCGAAAGGGCTGAGCGCGTGCTCGCCCATGAGCTTCTTGTTTTGCGCCAGAAGGCCCATGGCTACGACGGGCCCGATGAGGACGAAGATCAACGCAACCATAAGCGTCAGCACCAGGCCGACCAGATTGTTGAAGAAGAACACGAGCAGCACCGCGGGCAGCGACTCCGCAATATAAATCTTGAACCACGTGCTGCCCTTCAGATTCAGCGCCTCGACCACGCCCCACGAGCCGGCAAGCGATATGACGACCAGACCGAGAAAGCCCGCTGCGACGAGCCCTATCGCGAATATGTAGGGAGCGTAAGTGCCCCCTATGTTCATTATTGCGCTGCTTAAACTGGCATTGTCGCTTATTGCAATGTCCCGACTGAGCCCCACGCTGGCAAATACGATAGCCACCATGATGATCTCGCTGAAAATCGCGCCGACAAGGGTCTCGGTTCTCGTCGCCTTGACCGAATGGTAGGCTTTCTTCGCGGTCGCGGTGGTCTGATAAAACAGCATGAACGGCATTACGACCGCTCCCACATTGGCGGCAATGAGAAAAAGAAAATCTCTGTCGATCTTTGACGGTATAAAAGAGTATGCCGAAGAGATGGACACGCCGCGAGCCATGAAGAAGATATAGGCTAAGAGCAGCACCGAGGAGACTCCAAGCAGATACTTCTCCGCCTTTTCGTACTCGTGCTTGAAGACGACGAGGATGTGTATCACGTAGATGATCGGCAACGAGATGATCGGCGGCACTCCAATTATGGCCAAGCCCACCGCCATCGCCGCATACTCGGCCACGTAACTGAGAAAATCAGTAATCGCCATGGGAAAGCTCAGTGCGATTGAGAGCTTCCTCGAGAAATTCTCGCGCACGAGTTCGCCAAGCCCCTTCTTGGTCGCCGCCCCGACTCTGCCCGCGACCTCCATTATGAAGTACAGCGGTATTATGAGCGCGAGCAGGACCAGGATAAGCCCGTACTTGTAGGACGCCCCGCTCTGCATCGCGGTAATCACACTTGCAGCATCGACATCGGCCATCATCACGAGCCACGCCGGCCCAAAGACGCTTCTCACCTCTGAGAAATGCAGTTTCAAGCCATCAAGCATACCGGCGCCCTTGTTCGACTGCCCGCTTGCCGAGCCGTTCGTCTTCCCCGTGGAACTTGTGAAGGTGGTGAGCGGCGACGGCGAGCTGCTGTTGCACTGGCGGGCGACGTCCTTTGACAAATTCAGCATGGCTCCTCGAAGTGCCGCCTACGAGATACTGGTAACGAGTCGAGTTTGTTGTGCGGTGTGACGTCCATTGAGTCAAACTATGCGAACCCTGCTTGAAATGTAAGCCGCGAACTTTCCTCCCGTTTTAGAAGTAGAAAAATTCTAATCAGACGCCGGAGGCCCGGCTCGCCCGAACAGGTCGTCCAACGATCACGGGTCATCGTCCGCTTGGCGCCGAGCGCCACAAATTGACGCGGCCCCACAAGGGCGCTGACGCGCGGTCGCGGCCATCCTGCACAAGGTAAGAGCGAATTTGCATAGCCGTGATGCGAACGCGTTGATACGAGCGACGGACGGCGCAGCGCAGCCGTCGACAGACGGCGTGAATCGGTTAAACTCAGAGTAATCAATCAGAGCAAGAAGCAGGGGGAGGTTCATGACCAGCCCGATATCGACGAGCGCCGTCTTTTGGACGCTATGGCTCTTCGTGCATTTGATTCTGGCGCTCGGCCTTCTGGGAGCGTTGACTCACCAGGCCGTGGCCGTCGCGCTTCCCGCGCGCAAAGCGGCCGGCGGCATCGTTTCGCGCTTCCGCGCTGTCTCGGCCCCGACTTATGCCACGGCGGTTTGCGTGCTGTGGGTGCTCACCTTCCTGGTCGGCTCGTTCATCTACACCAGCTACCGCATCAACATCCGCATTCCGCTTGAGCAAGGCCACTATTTCAAGACCGGCGGCTTCTTCGATTTCAAGGAGCATGTCGCCACGCTCGGCTTGGTGCTGCTGCCGGCCTACTGGTTCTTCTGGAAGAACGCGCAGAACCCGGAATACGACAACGCGCGCAAAGGCGTGACGCTGGTCCTGGCCGTGATGTGCTGGTTCCTGTTCATCGTCGGCCACGTTCTCAACAACACCAGGGGATTCGGAGCATGAGCACGACCGTGACAGCCAACGCGGCAACCGCCCCAACCACGGCCACCGGATCGGCCTTGGCAGCATCGAGCAAGTTTAAGGCCTTCGCCACGACGTTTTCCATTACCGGTCCGGTGATCTACTGCTTGACCGTCTATCTGAATTGGCCGGTCTTCACTTATTTCCCGGCGACGGGGCGCTTCTTCTGGGGCGTGCAGGCCGCGCAGTCCGGCACGGGGCCGAACATGCTGTGGTATGGCTGGACCGTGACGACCATTCTGATATCCGCCGGCCTCGGCATCATAGCCATGATGCTGCCCGAGCGCGTGACCCGGAAAATCCCGCTGTTCTTGGTCTGGCTCTTCCCGATCCTGTCGATCCCGTTCGTGGTCTATTCGCTGATGTTCTGGTGGCGGCTCGCCATGAAGGAATGAGGCGCCGAAGAGACGACGACATGGCACCATCGAAGCTTGATTTGTGTTTGTTGTCGTCCTCGCAGCGGCCTTGCTTGGGATCGAATACCAACATCGCATCCTAGCTACCTTTAGTTCCGACACCGCCGACGCGCCTTTCAGTGCGGATTGTCTCGATTCCCGAACACACACGGATGGGTAGCGGTTGAACCCACAGCGCGGGAAGCCGCCATATTCTGCCCGCTATCGGCACCTACTGGGCCAATTTGGGTAAGGGACAGGTGGGAAAACCGATGGCCAACCGTTGCGGATCGTTTGCCCTGACGTTGCTCTGTCTTGTCTTAGTCACCGCCGGTATTGGGCTTACGGTTGGCGACGGGGCGTTCGCGCAAACCTCGGTATCGCCACATGCGATCCAAGGCTCCCATGCGCCCGGCGGCGCCGTCGCGGCCAGCAAAGACTCTGGCAAGCCAACCGCGCCGCCGATCAATACCGGCGCGATCGTCACGCAAGTGAATAAGGAACTCGGCCTCAATCTGGCGCAAACGGCTGACGGCTGGGGGCACGAACTGAGCGGCTTAGAAGCCGATCTACAGCATAAGGGTTTGCGGTATTCGGAGCTGAATGCCTATCGGGATGAGCTGCAAAAGCTCCGCTCGCAGGTTGAGGATCTGTCGGGACGCCTCGCACCACGGCTGAGTGCAGCCCAAACCCAGCTCAAATTATTGGGCCAGGCCCCGGCAGCCGGGCAGCAGGTGCCAGTCGAGATTGCGCGCGGCACGGCCGCGCTAAATTACCGACTCGGACTTCTTTCGGCCGGCGAGGTGGCGATCAAGTCCGCCAAACTGCGCATCGGCCATCTCCTCGATCAGATCGAAGATGTCCGAAGAAACAATTTTGCCTCTTACCTGCTTCGGCCGATTCCCGGCATCTACGCATATCAGACGTGGTCGATGCTGCCGCAATCCATTCCACAGGCGGCGGAGCAACTGCGCGATCTCGTCGCCGATTGGTGGGACACGGTCGAAGATCGCGGAGCGGTAGGGCGCGTCGGGCTTGAGGCGGCGCTGCTTTTCCTGCTCCTGTGCTTTGCGGGTTGGCGCGGCGTACGCAAGCTGCGGCGGTGGCAGGACGCCGAAGAACCGCCATTCTGGCGGCGTGCATCATCGGCTGCCGGAGTCGTCCTGTTCCGCGCTTTGCCCGTAGCGGCCCCGGTCATATTTGCCTACGGCATGATCGCCGCCGATCAGCAGCTGCCGGATCGTCTCGATTGGCTGTTCTACCTGACGGCGCAGGCGGTCGTGATCGTTTCCACGGTGGCGGCGCTGGCGACCACGGCGTTCGCGCCTCGCGCGCAGCGGTGGCGTCTTATTGCCGTGTCGGACGCGGCGGCTGCCCGCATATGCGGGTTGGCGATACTGCTGGCGCTTGTCTACAGCGTCACAACGCTTCTCTACGCTGTCACCCGGCTCGTGCAGGCCCCCTTTGCGCTGACGATTGCGGTCGCGCTGCCTTCGAGTCTTCTCGTCGCTGGGTTTGTCGTCGCCACTCTTCTTACTCCGATCGGAGCGGAGAGTGAGACGGCGCCGGCGCCCACGGGATTCCTGCGCGCGATTCGCTGGCTGGCCGGGACCATCGCTGCCGCGATCGTCGCGTGTGCGCTGACCGGGTACCTGCCGTTGGCGCGATTCCTGGCACAGCAACTGATCGTGACGGGATCGATTCTTGGGCTCGTTTATCTCTTGCTCCTGTGGGTCGACGGCTTCGCACAGAGCGTAAGCGATGACGGCGCGGTTGTAGGGCACTGGCTCAAAGCGCGGGTCAATCTGGAGCGCGCGCGCCGTGAGCAATTGGCGGTGCCCGTCGGTCTGTTGTTGAAGCTCGCCGTTGTCGTCTTATCCGTGCCATTGATCATGCTGCAATGGGGCTACTCCTGGCCGGAAATTCAGGAGTGGTACCGGCAGCTGTTCTTCGGCTTCCACTTCGGAAGTACACAGGTGACATTTGGCGCGCTTTTGGCGGCGATGATCGTGTTTGCCTTGGGCTATGGGGCGGCGCGCCTTTTCCAAGGCTGGCTCGATGCGCAGGTCTTACAGCGCGCGGGCATCTCAGGCGGCGTCCGACATTCGATCCGAACCGGGGTCGGCTACGCCGGCATCTGCGTTGCCGCGCTGGCGGCGTTCTCTTACGCGGGCTTCAACCTGTCCAGCCTCGCCATCGTCGCCGGAGCATTCTCGATCGGCATCGGCTTTGGCCTGCAAAACCTGGTCAATAATTTTGTTTCCGGCGTCATCATGTTGGCGGAGCGCCCCATCAGGGTCGGCGACCTCGTGGCCGTCGGCGGGGAGGAAGGTTACGTACGCAAGATCAGTGTGCGCTCGACGGAGATCGAGACCTTCGAGCGCGCCAATGTGCTTATTCCAAACTCCTCCTTCATCTCAGACAAGGTCAAGAACTGGACGCTTCGCAACGGCGTTCGCCGGCTGGCGATTCCCATCGGAACCGCTTATGCCAGCGACCCGCGTCACGTCAGAGACACGCTGCTGAAGGTTGCTCACGACAATCCTGACGTCTTGCGCAAGCCTGAGCCAATCGTCGATCTAAAGGAGTTCGGCGCTTCGAGCCTCAACTTCGTTCTTTATACCTACATTGACGACATGAGCCAGATGGTGCGGGTCCGCACCGAACTCTCGATCGCTATCCTCGACGCCTTTGCCGAGGCGGGCATTGGGATTCCGTTCACCGCAACCGAGGTCACCACGCGCAACACGGATCGGCTGCGCGACGCACGCGCCGACGCCCCTTCGCTTCATGACGACACTTCGCCCCATGAAGAGCGGGGTGCCGCAATCGGCCGTGACAGATTTCCGGCAATTCCGGCGGCCGCGGATTAGCCGCACCGCGCTCACAAAGGGCCAGATGAAGCCGGACGCAGATAGCCAGCACGCTTGCGCGCGGCTTCGGAGTGGAAGCCCGCAGCCCGTTATTGCACGCCCGCAGCCTGCAAGTATTGCAAGTCTGCGAAGCGTTGCGCTGGCGGCAGCGGCGGCTTGAGAAGCCCCCCCTCCCCCATCATCGCGATCACCTGCTGCAATGCTTTGAGATTGATCTCACCGCGCCATGGCAGCACGTCGCGCCCGGGCGCGAAAAATAGATCCAGAGTTTGCGCGGCGATGGCATTGGAGCAATCCGTGGTCTCGGCGATGATTTTGATGACACTGTCGCGGTTGGCGGGGTCGCGGATGAATTGAAATGTCGCGGCCATGGCGCGCACGAAACGCTCTACCGCCTCCTTGTGCGTGTCTGCCCAAGAGCGCCGGGCCGCCGTGACCGTGTAAAGATATTCCGGCATTGCCTCGTCAGAGCGCCCGAGCAAAGAATAGCCCTGCGCCAGCGCCTGCAAATCCTGCGGCTGGCCGAGCACAACGGCATCGCAATTGCCGTGGAGCAGACAGTAGGACCGCTGCGGCGTTCCCTCCAGAGTTTGAACCAGGTAGCCGCTGCGCGCGAGCCCGTGCTGCGCCAACAGCTTGCGCATCGAAATCGTGATCGACCCCTGCTCGTTGGCAAGGCCCACGAGCTTTCCTTTAAGGCCGGCAAAAGTCTTGATCTGGGGCTTGGCGACCAGGCTGTAAATCGGGTTTTCAAATTCGGCATTGATGGCAACTGCGTCGGAGCCCGCCATCGCCGCGCGGATGAGAAACGGTGTGGCGATATGGGTAACGTCGACCCAATTGTCGTTCAGCGCCGCGATCATCTTGTCCGTTCCGCCGGGGACCGGGATGATGACCTGCACGTTTAGGCCTTCGCGCCGAAACAGCCCAGCGCGCTGCGCCACCGCGATCGGCAGCGAAAAGATGCTGTGAGCAGCCGAATAATCCTGACCGTAGCGCAGGTTCAGCGTCTGCGCCGCCGCGGCCTCAAGGAAAAAGGTCGCCGCGGCCAAGGCATAAAGGACACGGATCAGGAGCCGCCACATCTCTGTTTTCTTAACATCACG
>JASHVN010000441.1 GCA_030044555.1 Xanthobacteraceae bacterium
CGTCCTCGCCACGATTCCCATGTCCATGGCGATGTTGAGCTGCGGATGGATCGGGCCCTGCACGGCGTAGCAGTCGGAAATGTTTTCGCCGGCCTGATACTGGAACAGGTCGATGGTGTGGGCGGCGTGGTGCCACAGCAGGTGATCGGTCCAGCTGCGCGGATTGCCGGAAGCGTTGATGTTCTTTCGGCGGAAGAAATAGGTCTGCACATCCATCTGCTGAATTTTCAGCTCGCCTTTGACGATTTTCTTATGGATGTATTGATGGCTGGGGTTGAAGCGGCGCACATGGCCGCCCATCGCGGTGACGCCGGTCTCCTTGGCGATCTTCACCAGCGCTTCGGCGTCTTCGACGCTGTCGGTGACCGGGATCTCGACCAGCACGTGCTTGCCGGCGCGCATTGCCTGCTCGCCCTGGCGGAAATGCATCTTGGTCGGCGTGGTCAGGATCACCGCGTCGGCGCGCTTGATGCCCTCGGAGAGTTCGCCGGTGTAATGCGGAATGCCGTATTTCTTCGCCACCTCGGCGGTGGAATCCTGGTTGCCGCCGACAAGCGACGTGACCTCGACGTCCGGGATGCGCTTGAGCGCATCGAGATGCTTTTGTCCGAATGCCCCCTGTCCGGCGACGCAAATCTTCATTGGATACCTCTTACGCTGAATGTCTGCTTACGCTGAATGTGTCTGCCTCTCGTCATTGAGAGCGAAGCGAAGCAATCCAGAACGGCGTTGCGGCGCTGGACTGCGTCGTCGCTTTGCTCCTCGCAATGACGGGTTAGCTGCGGACCCGCTCCACCTTTGCACCCGCCGCGGCGCGCTTGAGCTTGCCGGCGGCAGGCTTGCGCTTGCCCGCGGCTTTGGCTCCCCGGGCGCGGTTCTCCAGAATGATATGACCCACGGCGGTATTCGATGCCGGCACGGTATAGAAGCGATAGACTTCATCGACCTTGTCGTCGAGCGCGCCGCGCATGATCAGCCACATCACCATCTCGATGCCTTCGGCGCCGGCCTCGCGCATGTAGTCGATGTGCGGAATCTTGACGAGCCGCTGCGGGTCCTTGGACAAGTTGTCGAGGAAATTCTTGTCCCACTTGCTGTTGATCAAGCCGGCGCGGGGCCCGGAAATCTGGTGTGACAGGCCGCCGGTGCCGAAGATCACCACGCGCAGATCATCCGGATAGGACTCCACCGCCTTTTTGATCGCCTGCCCGAGCATGAAACAGCGGTGGCCGGTCGGCGGCGGATACATCACGACGTTGACGGCGAGCGGGATCACCGGGCAAGGCCAATGCGCGTGCCTGTCGACCTTGCCGAACAGGAGATTCATCGGCACGGTCATGCCGTGGTCGACTTCCATCTTGTTGCAGATGGTGAGATCGAACTCGTCCAGAATGACGGACTGGGCGATGTGCGAAGCGAGCGCCGGATGGCCCTTCACTACGGGCACCGGGCGCGGGCCCCAGCCCTCGTCGGCCGGCGGGAATTCCGCGGCACAGCCGAGCGCGAAAGTCGGAATCAGATCGACCGAGAAGGCCGAAGCGTGATCGTTATAGACAATGATCGCGACATCGGGCTTGGTATCGCGCATCCATTCCTGCGACTTCTCGAAGCCCGAGAACACCCGCTTCCAATACGGCTCCTCGGTCTTGCCGTTGTCGAGCGCCGCGCCGATGGCCGGCACATGCGACGAACCTACACCTGCGATGATCCTGGCCACGGCTTACTTCCGTTTTGCTGATTTGGATTTCGATTTGCTGTTGGATTTCGGTTTCGCTTTCGCCGTCGCTTTGGGCTTGGCGGCAGACTTCGCAACAGGTTTGGCGGCAGGCTTGGCGGCCGGTTTGGCTTTTGCCGCCGCGCCGGCGGCTAGAAACTTCGACGGCGTGTTCTTGCCGGAGCGCGAGCGGTTGCCCTCGACCGAGCGGCCGCCGCCGAGCATCATATCGGCGTAATCCTGCTGCGTGGAGCCGGTCATCTCCGCCGCCAGGTGCTGGAACGAGTGGCCGTCGGTGGCGCCGAGCTTGGCGGTGAAATAGATGTTGCCGCCAAGCTCGAGCATGCGGTTGTAGTCGCGCTTGAGCACGGCCTCGATCTGCTCGGGCGTGAGGTGAAACTTCTTCAAGTATTCCGCCTCGTTCGCCTTGAAGGCCCGGCGGTTTGCGTCCTGCATCAGCGACATGCAGAACATGTTGATGCCGTAACCCTGGCGCGAGCGCTCGGCGTCGAACACGAACGTACCCGGGATGTCGTCGTAATCCTGTTGTTCGCGGGCCATCGATGGTGCTCCCATTGCTCACGCTGTCTTAATATAGCGCAGGGAACCTTGGCAACGTAAGCTATTGTTTGCGTTATGCCCGTTCCATGCTGGGTGTTCCAGATCGTAACTCGTGCTGCGGCGCGATTACGCGGCCTCCTGCAGGATCTCGGTCAGCTTTTCCGGCATATCAAGCATGACGTCGTGGCCACACGGCAGTTCATAAACGCGCCAATTCCTGGCGCGCGCGCTGGCCAGGCCGGCATCGAAATACGGATTCGGATAGCCCGCTGCCCGGATATAGGTCTTTTTGCCGATGCGCTCGCGGGCGCCCGTGAGCTTAAGTT
Organism: Xanthobacteraceae bacterium; assembly: GCA_030044555.1. Lineage (GTDB taxonomy): Bacteria > Pseudomonadota > Alphaproteobacteria > Rhizobiales > Xanthobacteraceae > BOG-931. The sequence continues at coordinate 2,602 of JASHVN010000441.1, forward strand.
TCTGCAGCGAGCATTGAATTGGCTGCGGCGTGCATTGGGCGTCGACCCAGGCGCGGTCCTTCTCGTTGACCCTGAACAAGGCGGCGGAGCGCGGCGGCGTGGTCGTCACGCCGGAACGCTGGGCGGCCAGCACCGGCTCGCGCATCTCCGGCGGATAGATATCGATTACGGCCTGGCCGTCTTCCGGCATGAACGCATCGAGCATGACCAGGGACGCAATCGCCTGTTCCATTTTTTCGGCGACACCGGAAACCACCATGCCGCCGTAGGAGTGGCCGACCAGCACCACGTCGCTCAGCTGCTGCCATTTCATCTCGTTGACGACGTCGAGAATGTGGGTGTCGACGTTGATGGCTGGATTGAGCAGGTGGGAGCGCTCGCACAGCCCGGTGAGTGTCGGCGTGAACACCGCGTGCCCGGCGCCGCGCAGGAGCCGCGCCACGCGGCGCCAGCACCAGGCGCCATGCCAGGCCCCGTGCACGAGAACGAATGTCGCCATAGTTGCCCCCTTTTGCGCTGCACCGCGTCCGGAATGCGGAATCAACTCCAATAAAGCCGCATCGGGTTGTCGACCAGCAGCGCCTGCTGCAGCGCCGGCGTCGGCGCGATCTTCGGGATGCAGTCGACCAGCAGGCCATCATCGGGCGCTTCGTTCGGCATGTTCGGATGCGGCCAGTCGGTGCCCCAGATGACGCGGTCGGGAAAACGCTCGACGATGGCGCGGGCAAACGGCGCCACGTCATCGTAGGGCGGTCCGGTGACGGTGAAACGCTCCGGGCAGGTGACTTTCGTGATCCAGCTCTTGTTGGCATCCAGCGCCTTGAGCCAATTCTGGAAGTGCCTGCCCTCGACGCCCTCCTTCACGTTCGGACACGCCATGTGGTCGAACACGAGGGTCGTCGGCAGCGACTCGAGGAACGAGCCCATCTCATCGAGATCGGCGTGTTCGAAATAAATGACGATGTGCCAGCCGAGCTTGGCGATGCGCGCCGCGATCCGCTGCATCACGTCCTTCGGCGTCGAATCCACCAGGCGCTTGATGAAATTGAAGCGCACGCCCCTGACGCCGGCTTTGTCCAATTCCTGCAATTCGGCATCGGTGATGTCCTCGCCCACAAAGGCAACCCCCTTAGCCTTGCCGTTGGAGTGCACCAGCGCATCGACCAGCGCCCGGTTGTCGGTATCGTGGCAGGTCGCCTGCACGATGACGTTTTTGTCGAAGCCGAGAAAGTCGCGCAGCGCGAACAGCTTCTCCTTCGGCGCGTCGCACGGCGTGTATTTGCGTTTGGGCGCAAACGGGAACACCGCCTCCGGTCCGAACACATGGCAGTGCGAGTCGACGGCGCCCGCCGGCGGTTTGTATTTCGGCTTCGACGGGTTGGGATGAAACGGAATGTAACCGGGACTCATCGGCACTTTCGGGTTCTCCACCTTTCGTGATTGCGTTCGCAGAAGTTGTAGAAGGCGTGAAGGGTTGTGCGGGCAACGTCCATTGACGATCCTCGCTAACGCGGCGGACCGTATCAATGAAACCGTATTGGGGCAAAAGGGCTTGGCGCGAAAGGTCTTGGCGTGAAAGGTCCTTGGAGTAAAGAGGACGTCGGCGCAATCCCGCTAAGACGCGAGCCGCCGCGAGAATTCCCAATCGGAAATCGAAAGCGCGGCGGCAAGGCGCTCCCGGTCGAGCGGCTTGATCAAAAAGCCATCCATACCCGCAGCCAGGCAGGCATCGCGGTCCTCGGACGACGCGTTGGCGGTCAGCGCAATGATCGGTGTGCGCGCACTGCCCTCTTCCGCTTCGATGGCGCGGATGCGGCGGGTGGCTTCCAATCCGTCCATGCCGGGCATGTGCAGATCCATGAGCACCCGGTCGTACGGTGCGCCGGCGGCTCGCGCGGCGAGCCAGTTGTCGATCGCGACGGCGCCGTTTGCCGCCAAGGTCGGCCGGTGGCCGAGCTTGACCAAGAGCGCGCGCGCAAGCAAGGCGTTGATCTCGTTGTCCTCGGCGATGAGAATCGCGAGCCCGTCGCCGGTATGAACATTGGGCTGCACAGGGGCGGCCTCGCTGTCGGCGCCGGACTCGAAAACGTCGCCGGCGGAAAAGCGCGCGGCCAGCGAGATGGCGCGCACCGGTTTGATCAAATAGCCGGAAAAGCCGGCCTCCCTGAGCGCCGCAAGTTCGCCGCGCATGGCAGGGGTCACCAGCACGATGCGCCGCGGCACCGCCGGCATCAGGCGTGCGACCGCCTGGCTCGCCGGCGTGCCAAGGGCATGGTCGACCAGGACGCTGCTCCACCGCTGCCGATCGAGTCGCGCGGCCGCCTTATCGTCGGGGATGATCTCTGTGCGTGCGCCCCAGCGTTGCAGGTGCCGCGCCAGGAGTGACGCTTCGAGCGCCGCCGGCGCAACGATCAAGATGTTTTCACCGGTCAGATCGGGCACAGCGAGCGGCGGCTCTTCTGCTTCGTCGGCGCGCGGCAACGGAACCGAGACCGTGAACGTCGCCCCGGCGCCGGGTGTGCTTTCGACCGCGATCGCGCCGCCCATGCTTTCGACGATGCGCTTGGAGATGGCGAGGCCAAGACCGGTGCCGCCGAACCTTCGCGCCGCACCGCTGTCGGCCTGCTCGAATTCGAGGAAGATGCGCGATAGATCCTCGCCTGAGATCCCGATCCCGGTATCACGCACTGTGATTGCGACCGTATCGGGCTGCACGGCCGGTTCGACGATGATCGAAACGCCGCCCCGTTCGGTGAATTTGATGGCATTGCCGGCGAGATTGAACAGCACCTGGCGCAGGCGTGCGGCATCTCCAACGATGCGGGTCGGCAACCGCTCGTCGACGTAGGAGCAGATTTCGAGTCCTTTGGCCTGGGCGCGCGGTCCCAGCAGCTCGACCGCCTCCTCGACCAAGGCGGCGAGCGCAAACGGTCGCGCCGCAAAGTCGACCCGTCCGGCTTCGATCTTGGAGAAGTCGAGAATCTCGTCGATCAGCGCGAGCAGTGTTTCTCCCGAGGTCTTCACCGCGGTCAGATAGGCCGTCTGCTCAGCAGACAGCGGCGTGTCAGCGAGGAGGTCGGTCATGCCGAGAATGCCGTTCAACGGCGTGCGGATCTCGTGGGAGACCATGGCGAGGAACCGGGATTTGGCGCGGTTGGCCGCCTCGGCCTGATCGCGCGCCTCGGCCAGCGCCTGCTCGGCCTCGACGCGATCGCTGATGTCGCGGCCGACGCTCTGGGTCTCGCTGCCGGCGTCGCCGCGCACGACAACCTCGCGCCAGGCGATCCAGCGTGCGCCGTTGGGCGAAGCGATTTTCTGGTCATAGACGCGCGTGCCGTCGGCAAGGCTTGCCGCGCCACTTTGCTCCAGCGCCGGCAGCGCATACATGCTTGCCAGCAGAGCGCTGCGGTCGCGGTCGGCAAGGGCGCAAAAGGCGTCGTTGACGTAAGTGATCGCGCCGCTTCGCTCGCGGCGCACGATGACGTCATCCTGCGCTTCAAAAAAACTTTTGGCGCGCTCTTCGGCCTCTTTGATTTCCCAGTTGCGGTCGGCCGCTTCGTCGAGCCGCAGCTCAAGGAGACGCAGTTCCTTCTTCATCTGGCGTACGCGGGAGAGCAGAAGGCCGATAATGCCGCAGGCGGCGCCGAACAGGGCGGAGACGCCGACCGAGAAGCTGTAGGGGTCATAGTGCGCGCCCGGTGCGGTAGCGCCGGAGAGGAATCCGAAGGCGATGCCAAATGACATCGAGGTGATGGCGACGGCGCGGATGACGAGCGACAGAGCGCGGCGGGTGAGGATAGCGGGCTTTCTGAGGCTGGCGCGAGGGCGCATGGTTCAGATCCCGCTCGGCGTGCGCGGTCGGCCCCAGGAAAGAGCCGCGCTCGGTTTCATCGATAATTATATGGATTTTGGCCTATGAACGTTGCGCATCCCTTGCATCCGGTAAGCGTGATTGGAGCAAGGGTTGCCGGTTTGTTAACATCATCATGGAACTCCCTGCGGGACGTCGTCCCCAGGCATCTGCTCAGTGCTTGAGCGCGGCCGGAGAAAACGAATGGATAAAGCAGTAGAAAACAAGCGCGTGCGCTCGGCGGCAGGTCAGCTGGAAAAGCCGTCGCGAGAGGAGGCCGAGGCGGCAGTGCGGACGCTGATCCGCTGGTCCGGCGATGATCCTGATCGCGAGGGGCTGCGCGCCACGCCGTCGCGGGTCGTGCGCGCTTACGAGGAATGGTTCTCCGGTTACACAGCGGATCCAAGCGACTATCTCAGCCGCACGTTCGATGAAACAGGCGGCTACGACGAGGTCGTGGTACTGCGCGACATCCGTTTCGAGTCGCACTGCGAGCATCACATGGCGCCGATCATCGGCCGCGTGCATATCGGCTATTTGCCGCGCAACCGCGTGGTCGGCATTTCCAAGCTTGCGCGCCTGGTCGAAGTCTTTGCGCGGCGGCTGCAGATCCAGGAGAAGATGACGGCGGAGATCGCATCCTGTCTCGATGCCGTCCTTAAGCCGCACGGCGTCGCCGTGGTCACCGAAGCCACGCACCAATGCATGACCACGCGCGGCGTGCACAAAACCGGGGTCAGCATGGTGACGAGCCGCATGCTCGGCGTGTTCCGCGACCATGCCGAAACGCGGCAGGAATTTCTCTCCGCCATCGGCATCCGCGGGGGGGCGCACGGCGGCAACGGCGCAGGCTGAAAGCCGGAGCTTGTTGTTGGGAGCATGATCGTTTCCGAGAAGCGATCCACTTTTCGGAATCATGCTCTAAGCGGCTGTGCGGCGGGCTCAACTTTGATGTGCGCCAGGCACTTGTCCGCCTTGTGCACGGTAAGGAAATTGCTGCCGGCGTCGAACACATTGTAGTCGAGGGCCTCAAGCCAAGCGCCCAGTTGCGCGGCGTCGAATTTGATCTTTTCAACGAGCACGATCGGGTGATGGGCGGCGACGCAGCCGGCGGCGCCCGTCAATGGCGAGGTGAGGGTG
>JASHVN010000442.1 GCA_030044555.1 Xanthobacteraceae bacterium
GAGGAGGCGATGCAGCTTCTGATTTCCGCCGGCGTCATTCAACCCGGCGGCGATCAGCAGAATGCGCTCGCCTCGCTTGCCGAAACCGCCCGCGCCGCGCAGGCGGCTCGGGACAGGGTGACGAGCGCGGCGAAATAGCCTTTCTCTTCGTTCGGCTCGCGTCCACCGATGCTGCGGCGCATCCTGATGCTGCGGCGCGTCCGTCGGCGTTCCTCCCGCCGAATGTGAGTATGACCGCTCCCGCCGCCCTGGTATGATTGCGGTGCTGTTAGCAGCTAGGGGGTACTCATGAATTTCGCCGACGCAATAAAGTCAGGGTTTTCCAACTACGTGAATTTCTCCGGCCGGGCGTGCCGATCGGAGTACTGGTACTGGGTCCTGTTCGTCATCATCGGTGAGATCGTGACCAGGATCATTGACTACGGGATCGGCTATCCGATCACATATTTTCTCTTCTCTCTTGCCGTCATTATCCCTGGGATCGCGATCGGGGTGCGACGGCTGCATGACCTCGATCGCACTGGCTGGTGGCTGTTTCTTGGCCTTATCCCGCTGGTCGGCGCGATCATTCTGATCGTCTGGTTCTGCACCCAGGGAACACAGGGCGCGAACCGGTTCGGCCAGGATCCGCTCGCCGGCGCCACGCCGCCTATCCCGCGCCCAGCAGTCTGATCGCCTCGTCGCGAGCGAACAGATAGAGCAGGGCGCGCAGCGCTTCGCCGCGCGGCGATGACAATTTGGGATCGCGCGACAGTACGAGCGATGCGTCGTCGCGCGCCGCCGTCAAATATTTTCCGTGCACCTCGAGGCGGGCGATGTGAAATCCCGGCACGCCGCTCTGCCGCGTGCCCAGCACGTCGCCTTCGCCGCGCAGGCGTAAATCTTCCTCGGCGATGCGAAACCCGTCGTCGGTCTCGCGCATGATGGCAAGCCGCGCCTTGGCGGTCTCGCCGAGCGGGCCCTTGTAGAGCAAGAGGCAGGTCGAGCGCTCGGCGCCGCGGCCGATGCGGCCACGCAGCTGATGCAGTTGCGCGAGCCCGAACCGTTCGGCGTGCTCGATGACCATGACGCTCGCCGCCGGCACGTCGACGCCGACCTCGATCACTGTGGTCGCTACCAGAAGCCGGGTTTCGCCGGCGGCGAAGCGCGCCATGGCGCGATCCTTGTCCGGCCCGCGCATCTGGCCATGCACGAGATCGACCAAGGCGCCGAAGCGTTTTTTCAGCGCGGCAAAGCGCTCTTCGGCGGCGGCGAGGTCGACCAGTTCGGATTCTGCGACCAGCGGGCAGACCCAATAGGCCCGGCGGCCTTCGTCGAGCGCGCGCGCCACGGCCTCGATCACATCGTTGAGGCGTTCGAGCGGGATGGCGCGGGTGTCGATCTTCTGCCGCCCGGCCGGCTTTTCGTGCAAGGCCGAGACGTCCATGTCGCCGAAATAGGTCAGCACCAGCGTACGCGGAATCGGCGTCGCCGTGAGCACGAGAAGATCGACCGCCGCGCCCTTGCGCGCCAGCGCCAGCCGCTGATGTACGCCGAAACGATGCTGCTCATCGACGATAGCGAGCGCGAGATCGTGGAACGCGACCTCGTCCTGAAACAGCGCGTGGGTGCCGACGACCAGATCGATCGCGCCGGCGGCAAGCGCGGCGAGCGTCTCCTCGCGTTCACGGCCGCGCTCGCGGCCGGTCAGAATGGCGACGCGCAGGCGGGCCTTTTCGGCAAGCGGCGCGATGGTGGCAAAATGTTGCCGCGCCAGAATCTCCGTCGGCGCCATCAAGGCCGCCTGCCGGCCGGCTTCGATCACGTGCGCGGCGGCGAGCAGCGCCACCACCGTCTTGCCGGAGCCGACGTCGCCTTGCAGCAGCCGCAGCATGCGCGTCGGCTGCGCCAGATCGGCGACGATGTCGGTGACGGCGCGTTCTTGCGAGGGCGTCAGCGAATAGGGCAGGGCAGCGATGATGCGCGCGCGTAAGCGGCCCTCGGCGGCCGTGCCGCGCCCCGCGCGGGTGCGCTGATGCGCGCGCAACAGCGCCAGGGCCAGCTGGCCGGCCAATAGCTCATCGTAAGCCAGCCGCGACCACGCCGCGTTGTCCGGCTTGATATCGTCCGGCGTCTGCGGGCGATGCACGCGGCGCAGGGCTTCCACAAAATCTTCAAAGTTATTGCGCTTGACCCAGTCGGCGTCCTGCCATTCCGGCAAAGTCTTCGGCACGCGATCGAGCGCCGCCTCGATGGCGCGGCGCAGCTGGTTCGGATGCAGCCCCTCGGTGAGCGGATAGACCGGATCGATCAGCGGCAGTGTGGCAAAGCCCGCCTCATCGACCACGCGGTCGGGGTGCACCATCTGCAGATGGCCGTCGTAGAGCGTGGCCTTGCCGGACACATAGCGTACCTCGCCCTCGGGAAGGAGCTTTTCCAGATAATCGCGCCGTGCATTGAAATACGTGATGGTGAGCGTGTTGGTGTTGTCGGCGGTATCGATGTTGTAGGGCAGGCGCGGCCGGTTTGGCGGTGGCGGCCGGTGGCCTTCGACCGTCACTGCCACCGTCACCACCGTATCGGGCACGACCTCGGAGAGTTTCGGCCGGTTGCGGCGGTCGACGAAGCCGGTCGGGAAATGAAACAAGAGATCAACCAGGCGCGGCTTCTCGTCCTCGCGTGCCAACAGGCGCGCATAGAGCTTCTCCAGCCGCGGCCCGATGCCGGGGAGCGTTGACACCGGAGCGAAGAGTGGATTGAGCAGCGGCGGGCGCATGGGGGCTTCCGCACGTCATTCCGGCGCGCATGGCGGTGCGGCCGCAACACGAGGCCCGGCAATGCAGGCAACGCCCTCCCGTGGCGGGAGAGGGCCCAAACCGAGCGCCGCGTGCGCGGCTTTGTGGTTCAAAGTCGGACCTGACAATCGCAGCATCGCCCTCTATATACACCGCGCCCGGCACGTCCGGGCTTTTGCCGTTGAGCATGCATGATCCCGAAAACGCGGCCACCGGTTTTCCGAAAGGATCATGCGCATCGCAAAATGGAGCGAAGCCCGTGACTGAAAGATCGAGCGAAGGGCTGGACGTGCGGCGGCGCCGGCTTCTGTTCCGCGCCTGGCGCC
>JASHVN010000443.1 GCA_030044555.1 Xanthobacteraceae bacterium
CGCGCCCTGCGTCATCGCCGGGCCGACCTGCGATTCCGTCGACGTGCTTTATGAAAAGACGCCCTACCCGCTGCCGGTCTCGCTCGCCATCGGCGACAAGGTGCTGATCGAGGCGGCCGGCGCCTATACGGCGACCTATTCCTCGGTCGGCTTCAACGGCTATCCGCCGCTGCAGCAATACGTGATCTGATACGCGCTGCTGCTGCGCCCGCCGCACTTATTTCGGCTGCAAGTTTTATTTTGGCCGTCGTTTTTATTTCGGCGGCAGTTATTTCGGCTGCAATTATTTTGGCTGTATCTGCGGATTGCCGCCTGGGCCGCCAGGCGGCGGGATCACCGGCGTGTTGCCCGCGGCCGGTGGCGCTTTGACGCCGCCCGGATCTGGAATATCGGGCGGGCAGATGACGCCATTGCTCTGACTGAGCTTCTGACCCAAATTATTCCGCGTCGATTTTTCCTGCGGCGTGCAGCCGTTGGTGTTTGGCGATTGTGCCGGCTGCTGCGCTGACGCAGCCGCGCCCACCGTCGCCATCAAAGCAAAAACAGCCGCGCATGCCCTGATGGATATCGTCATGCGTCCACTCCGTTCGCCTCCCGTCGAAAGGATAACGGGTGGTGAAAGATACGGTTCCTGTAGAGTTCCGAATCCGCGTTCGCTGGCGAATTTCGGAATCAAAAAGGCCTGGAAATCAAAAGGGCCTAGCAATCCACCGCACTGGCGGGGAACCAAGTCATCCGGATTTAAGCGTGATCGTCGCTCACGGCGTCACCCACTCGATATGCGCCTTGATCGCGCTGCGCGCGTCGTCGATCCAGCCGTGCGGCCGCGCCTTCTCGATCATTGCCGAGAAATTCTGCTGCCACGCGGTGTTGTTCTCGACGCCGGGCCAATGGCGCAACGCGTCGGCAAAAATCCAGGCGGTGTCGGCATCCGCCAGCTCTGCCTTGCCGGCAAGCGCGCGCCGGACGTCATCAACCTTGCCGCGATCACCTTCGACGACGAGCTTGAAGGCGCGGAAATTGTCGCGGTCTTCAAACGTCGGTTCGCCGCCAGCCGAGACTTTCAGGAACATCATTCTCTCCAGACTAGAGCCAGGTTCAATCGAACCGAAACACCGTCGTCATTGTGAGGCGCCCAAAGGGCGACGAAGCAATCCAGAAATCGGTATTTGCGGCTCTGGATTGCTTCGCTTCGCTTCGCTCCGCTCGCAACGACGATTCAATCTGATCGAACTCACGCGAGATCGACGATACCGGCCTCGCCGCTGTCGGTGCCGAAAGCGAGCAGCGTGCCATCACCGCTCCAGGCGAGCGCGGTGACCGGAGCGTCGCCGGGTTTCTTTGCCAGAATCTCAGCACCGTCTTCGACGCGCACGATCAGCACCATGCCGTCGTCATATCCGGCGGCAACAACATCCTGCCTGGGATGGCAGGCCACGGCTTCGACGCGCTGATCGGCTGGCGCCAAGAGGCGCGGCTGCTTGCCCATCGGGCCTTCTTTGGTCTGGAACGGCCACAGAATAATCTGGTTGGAGCCCGACGTTGCCAGCCAGCGGCCGCCAACGGTCCAGCCCAGCGAGGTGACGCGCGCGGAATAGCCAGACATGCGCATGTGCTGGCGGTCGGTGAGCCGCCAGCCGTGCAGCATCGGCTCCTGCATGGTGGTGACGAGGAAGCGGCCGTCAGGGCTCAACGTGGCGCCGAGATGGGAGCCCTTCCATTCCAGACTTTCCGGCTTCGCCTCCGGCGCATTGGGAAACCACAACGTGGCGCCATTGTAATGCGCGATCGCAAGCCGAAACCCCTTCGGCAAAAAAGCAAGCCCGCCGACCGTCGACGGCGCTTCGAACTCGCGCAGCGTCTTGCCTTGCGCGAACGCGGTCTTGCCGGCCGACCACGCCACCGCGCCGTCTGGCCCGAGCGCGACGTGATCGATCCAGCGATGTTTTGCGTCAGTGGCGAGGACGCGGCTTGCGCCCAAGTCCGTCGTGACCACCTTGCCGTCATCGCCGCCTGTGACGACACGGGCACCATCGCTCGCCGCGGCAAGAATGACGCCGTCATGCACATGCATGCGGCGAAGCTCGCCGTCCGGCTCGGCAAATGCCAGCGCTTCCTCGCCAAGCACGAAGACAGCGGTGCGGCCGAGAAAATGCGCACCGACGATCGCGCCGCCCGCGGCGACAGCGCGCGTACGCTCGACGACCGAAGCAGTGCTGGTGCGGGTATCGCTCATGACCTCTCCCCGCGTGCGGGGAGAGGTCGGCCCCCGACTTGGTCGGGGGCCGGGTGAGGGGGCCTCTCCGCACTGGGAGCGTTTGCGATCATTTCTAATACGCCCTCGATATTCCCAAGAACGTCGTTGTTCCAAAAACGCAAGATGCGGTAGCGATGTTCCGCAAGCCACTTGTCCCGCGCAACATCTTTGTTGTCAGTAGCATGTTGTCCTCCATCAACCTCAATGATGAGGCGCCGCTCGCGGCAGACAAAATCGACAACATAAGGTCCAATCGGCTCTTGTCGAACGAACTTGCAACCGCCAAGGCTGCGTGAACACAACCGGTACCAAAGCCGCAACTCGGCCTTCGTCGAATCCTTTCGCAGATGACGAGAAAGACCGGTCTTGAATGGCCTTGCACCGCGCATTCGTCGAGGCCCCCTCACCCGGCCGCCGCAATGCGGCGGCCGACCTCTCCCCGCGCAGCGGGGAGAGGTTTTCTAAGCGATGCAGCTCTCAAAACCTTCGGCGATTTTCTTACCGGGCAGATTGCGGCCGATGAAGACGATGCGGCTGTCGCGTTTCTCGTCCTGCTGCCAAGGCCGCTGATGATCGCCGTCGAGGATCATGTGCACGCCCTGAAAGACGAAGCGCTGATCGTCGTTCTTGAACGACAGGATGCCCTTGCAGCGCAAGATGTTCGTACCTTCCTTCTGCACCAGATCCTGCACCCACGGAAAGAACTTGTCGGGATCGAGCGGCTTGTCGCTTTTGAGCGAAATCGATTGCATGTCCTCGTCGTGATAATGCTTCAGGCCGCCGTGGTGATGCGCGTGCTTGTGGTCGTGATCGTGGTGATGATCGTGACCATGGCCGTGCTCGTGGTCGTGATCATGATGAT
>JASHVN010000444.1 GCA_030044555.1 Xanthobacteraceae bacterium
ATCGACATCGAGCCGATGGGCGCCATGGCGGGCCAGATCTCGGCGCTGCGGCGTGGCGATATCGACGGTGTCATCATGGATGTTTCGAACGCGCTTGACCTCGAAAAGAAGGGCGATGGACGCATTCTTGTCCGCTTCGGCTATCTGACCGACTTCGTCACCCATGTGATCTTCGCCAGCGACAGTCTGATCGCCAGCCGGCCGGACGCCATTCGCGGATTCCTCAAGGGCTGGTTCAAGACCATCGCCTTCATGCGCGCCAACAAGGCCGAGACGGTCGCCATCGATACGCAGGTCCTGCAAAAAGACGCCGATGTCATCAGCCGCACCTACGACGAGGTGATTCCGATGTTTTCCGATGACGGCAAGTTCAATCCGAAAGGCCTCCGGGTGCTGGCCAAATCATTCGTCGATCTGCACACGCTGCCAACCGAGCCCGATATGAGCAAGCTTTACACTGAAGCGTTTTTACCGAGCGCCGCGAACTGAACACAATGAGCTCCGGTACCGTCGCAGTCTGCGTTAAAAACGTCTCGCACCAGTTTGGCGAAGCGGGAGAAACGCAATATGTCCGCGCGCTCGCCGACACCTCCCTCGACATCGTTCGCGGCGAGCTTCTTTGCCTGATCGGCCCGAGCGGCTGCGGCAAGAGCACGCTGCTCAATGTGATCGGCGGCCTGATGACGCCGACCAACGGCCGCGTCGAAGTTTCCGGCCGCCCCGTCCGCGGGCCCGTGCCGGGTGAGATCGCCTTCGTGTTTCAGGAGCACGCTTTGTTTCCCTGGAATACGGTGATCGAGAACGTGCGGCTTGGCATGCTGTTTCAGGGCGTGCCGCAAGCCGAGCGCGAAAAGCGCGCCAAGCACTCGCTGGACGCTGTCGGCCTGGCCGATTTTGCCGATCATTATCCCGGCCAGCTTTCCGGCGGCATGCGCCAGCGCGCGGCTTTGGCGCGGGCGCTTTCGCTGGAGACCGGCATTCTGCTGATGGATGAGCCGTTCGGCGCGCTGGACGAGCAGACGCGCATGATCCTCGGCGAGGATTTGTCCGTATTGCTAGCGCGCACCGAGAAAACCATCGTCTTCGTCACCCACAGCCTCGGCGAGGCGGTTTTTCTTGCCGACCGCGTCGCCGTGTTCTCGGCGCGTCCCGGCACGATCAAGAAGATCATCCGCGTCGACGAGCCACATCCGCGCAAGCCGAGCTTCGTCACGTCGGAGAAATTCACCGCCTTGCGCAACGAGCTTTACGCGCTGCTGCATGACGAGATCCGCAAAGCGATCTCCGAATCGGGGCGCGCCCGCGACGGCGCGGGCAGCGGGGCGGCCTGATGGCGCGCCGCAGCAAGAAAGAGAAACGGCTCGCCAGCCGCGCCGTGCAGTTAGGCTTTCTGCTCGCGATCCTGCTTCTGTGGTATCTCGCGACCAACTTTTGGGGCGTCAATCACCTGCTTCTGCCCAATCCGGTTTCGGTATGGCAGCAGTTCATCGACGTAGTCCGCAGCGGCGCTTTTTGGCCGGACCTGCGCGTCACCGCCACTGAATTTGCCGTCGCCTTCGTGCTGGCGACGACGAGCGGCACGCTGGTCGGCTATTTTGTCAGCCGCTCGCGCTATCTGATCAAAGTCTTCGAACCGTTGCTCGCCAGCATCTTCTCCATACCGATCATCCTGTTCCTGCCGCTCTACGTTTTGTTCTTCGGTTTGGGGCCGGCGTCCAAGATCGCGCTCGGCACCACGATCAGCTTCTTTCCCATTGCGCTCGCGACCATTGCCGGCTTCGGCAATGTCGACCGCACGCTGGTGACGGCGGCGCGGTCGATGGGCGCCTCGGACTTTCAGCTGTTCCGCTACGTGCTGTTTCCCGCCGCCTTGCCGGTCATCATGGGCGGCTTGCGCATCGGCTTCACCATCGCGCTTCTCTCCATCCTCGGCAGTGAGACCATCGCCTCGCTTGCCGGCCTCGGCCATCACATCGTTGAGCTGGCGGAGGACATGGAGATGGCGCGCATGTTTGCCTACATCGTTTTTGTGGTCGCGATGGTGGCGGTGCTCAATTTCGCCGTCTCTTATGCCGAAGCCTATGGGAGACGCCACCAATGAAGGCGGCGCCGACCGCGAGCGCCGACCAGGCGCGTCCGCCGGCGAGCGGCGGCCCGGCACCGGAGTCCCGCTTGGCCGCGGGCGAGAAAAACAATCGGCGGCCTTTGCGCCATTTCCTGCTGCGCCACCCTGGAATCGTCCGCCTCGGCGTCGTCATTCTTATACTGCTGGCCTGGGAGATCGCCGCGCGCTGGTTCATGGATCCGCTGTTCGTCAGCCCGCCGTCGCGCGTGTTCACGTCGCTCGGATCGGTGTGGGACACGAGCGGCGTACCGGCGGCTTTGCGCATCACCTTCTTCGAGCTCGCCGTCGCCTTCACGATCGCGGTCGTGGTCGGGCTGGTCCTCGGCTTGGCCATCGGGCTGCAGCCCTTTACGCGCCGCAGTCTGATGCCGATCGTGTTGCTGGTTTACGGCCTGCCGCAAATCACCATCCTGCCGCTGTTCATTCTGCTGTTCGGCATCGGGCCGCCGTCGAAAATCGCCTTCGGCGTCA
>JASHVN010000445.1 GCA_030044555.1 Xanthobacteraceae bacterium
TTCGTTGGCGTCGCTACCTGCTGGAATGAAGCGGCGCCCTGCAACATCGCCCTGATGCGCCAGGCGCAGGCCGTCAAGCAGGGCGTGGCGGCTGGCGGCGCTACGGCGCGGGAATTCTGCACCATCACGGTGACCGACGGCATTGCCATGGGACACGGCGGCATGAAGGCCTCGCTGCCGTCGCGCGAAGTCATTGCCGACTCGGTGGAATTGACGGTCCGCGGCCATGCCTATGACGCCCTGATCGGGGTTGCGGGCTGTGACAAGTCGCAGCCCGGCATGATGATGGCCATGTGCCGGCTCAACGTGCCGTCGATCTACATCTACGGCGGCTCCATTCTGCCCGGCACCTTCAAGGGCAAGCCGGTCACCATCCAGGACGTCTATGAGGCGGTCGGCAAGCACTCGGTCGGCGCCATGTCGGACGACGATCTCGACACGCTCGAGCAGAACGCCTGCCCATCGGCCGGCGCCTGCGGCGCCCAATTCACCGCCAACACCATGGCGACAATATCCGAGGCGATCGGGCTCGCGCTGCCGTACTCGGCTGGAGCGCCGGCGCCTTACGAAATCCGCGACAAATTCTGTTCGCTCGCCGGCGAGATGATCATGGACTTGATCGTCAAGAATCTCCGCCCGCGCGACATCGTCACCCGCAAAGCTTTGGAGAACGCCGCGGCCGTCGTCGCCGCGACCGGCGGCTCGACCAATGCTGCGCTGCACCTGCCGGCGATCGCCAACGAATGCGGCATCAAATTTGATCTGTTCGACGTCGCCGAAGTCCTGAAAAGGACACCGTATGTCGCAGATTTGAAGCCGGGCGGTCGCTATGTGGCCAAAGACATGTTCGAAGCTGGCGGCGTTCCGTTACTGATGAAAACGCTGCTCGACCATGGCTACCTCCACGGCGACTGCATCACGGTTACCGGCCGCACCATCGCCGAGAATTTAAAGTCGGTGAAGTGGAACGCAGATCAGGACGTGGTCCGCCCGGCCGACAAGCCGATCCTGCCGACCGGCGGCGTCGTCGGTCTTAAGGGTAATCTCGCGCCCGATGGCGCGATTGTTAAGGTTGCCGGGATGGAGCGCTTGCATTTCTCCGGACCGGCGCGTTGTTTCGACGGCGAAGAAGCCTGTTTCGAAGCCGTGAAGAACAAAAAGTACAAAGAAGGCGACGTCCTGGTTATCCGCTACGAGGGACCCAAAGGCGGCCCTGGCATGCGGGAAATGCTGGCGACGACCGCCGCGCTCTACGGTCAGGGCATGGGCGGCAAAGTCGCGCTGATCACCGATGGACGCTTTTCCGGCGCCACCCGGGGCTTCTGCGTGGGGCACATCGGTCCCGAAGCTGCGGTCGGGGGCCCGATCGGCCTTCTGCGCGACGGCGACATCATTGAACTGGATGCCGAGAAAGGGACTCTTAACGTCAATCTGACGCCGGACGAGCTCGAACGGCGGTCCAGGGAATGGAAGCCGCGAGGGGACGAATTTACCTCCGGCTATTTGTGGAAATACGCCCAGCAGGTCGGCTCGGCGCGCTATGGCGCCGTCACCCATGCGGGCGCTGCGGTTGAGAAGGCGTGTTATGCGGATATTTAGTGGAGCAGCGCGGTTCGCCAGCGGCGGAGTGCTGGCCACGCTCTTCGGCGGTCTCTGCCTCGGGCTGGGGATCGGCTTTGGTCACGGTCTGATGCGGCCGGCGCTGGCGTTCGACGGCACTCCGGCGCCCGCCACGGCGTCGCTGACGCCAGGCGAGGGTTTGCGCGCCGGCACCGCGGCGACCGAAGAAGGCGACAAGGCCAAAGAATTTTCCGCCCTGCAATACGCGGCCGAGCAGGGGCGCACCGCGGCGCAATGGAAGCTCGGACGCATGTATGCCGACGGCAACGGCGTGGCGCAGGACGACATGCGGGCGTTCGACTATTTCAGCCAGATCGCCAACGCGCACGCCGATGAGCCGCCCGGCTCACCGGAAGCGCACATCGTGGCGAACGCCTTCGTCGCGCTCGGACGCTATTACCTCACCGGCATTCCCAACTCGGATATCAAGCCGGACTCCGCTCGCGCGCACCAGATGTTCGCCTATGCGGCCTCGTATTTCGGCGACGCCGATGCGCAGTACGAACTGGGACGCCTCTATCTCGACGGCAACCCGGCCGATGTGCATGAAGCGGCGCGCTGGTTTCTGCTGGCGGCGACCAAAGGCCAATGCCGTGCCGAAGCGGCCCTCGGCGATATCTTGTTTCGCGGCGTCGACGTGCCGCGGCAGGCCGCGCGCGGTCTGATGTGGCTCACGCTCGGCCGCGATTGCGCCGGTCCCGATGAGACTTGGGTCAAGCCGCTCTACGACAACGCCTTCCGCACCGCCAGCGACGACGAGCGCGCCATGGCGCTGCTCTACCTCAAAGACTGGATCAACGGCCGGCGCTATTAGGCCAACGGCGTTCGCTATTTCAGCCGGCGCTACTTCGCCTCAATAGCGAGATCGATCCACACCGGCACGTGGTCGGACGGCTTCTCCCAGCTGCGCACGTGTTTGTCGATGCCGACGGCGGCGAGTTTGTCGGCCGCCGGCGGCGACAGCAGCACGTGATCGATGCGGATGCCGTTGTTCTTCTGCCACGCGCCGGCCTGGTAATCCCAGAATGTGTAGAGCCCGGGCTCGTCGCTGCTTGCCCGCAAGGCGTCGGTCAAGCCGAGATTGATCAGCGACCGAAATTCGTCGCGCGTGCGCGGCAGGAATAAAGCATCGCCGGTCCAGGCTTGCGGGGTCTTGGCGTCGCTTTCCGTGGGGATGACGTTGTAGTCGCCGGCCAGCACGAGCGGTTCTTCCAGAGCCAGCCGCTTGCTCGCGTAAGCTGACAGCCGCTTCATCCAACCGATTTTGTAGGTGTACTTTTCGGTCTCCGGAGGATTGCCGTTCGGCAGATAGAGGCTGGCAACCCGAAATGCGCCTTGCGCCGTTGATACGACGGCTTCGATAAACCGGGCGTGGTCGTCGGCATCGTCGCCCGGCAAACCATTGGTCACCTCGTCGAACTTGAACTTCGACAGAATGGCGACGCCGTTGAACGTCTTCTGCCCGTGGATGGCGACGTTGTAGCCGAGGCTCTCAAACTCCATGCGCGGAAAGGCGTCGTCGACGCACTTGGTTTCCTGCAGACAGACGATGTCCGGCTGGCGCTCGGTGAGCCAGGTGCGCGCGGAGTCGATGCGCTGTTTGATCGAATTGACGTTCCAGGTGGCGATGCGCATGGTTGCGCTAAAGCGCGAAGCTGGTGCCGCAGCCGCAGGACGCGGTGGCCTTCGGATTGTTGACCTTGAACGAGGATCCGATCAGGTCGTCGACGAAATCGATTTCCGAGCCGGCCATGTAGTTGAGCGAAACCGGATCGATCAGCACGGTAGCGCCGCTCTTCTCGATTACGACGTCGTCGTCGGCGCGCTCGCGCTCGGTGTCGAACTTGTACTGAAAGCCGGAGCAGCCGCCGCCCTCGACGCTGACGCGCAGCATGGTGCCGGCCGGCTCGGCTTTGAGAATTTGGCCGATCCTGGTCGCCGCCCGTTCGGTCACCGTTACATTGGCCGCCATTTTGCTCTCCGCCGCGATTGCCACGGCATCATCACAATAGTTAAGTGTGGCGACAGCTTTGGTCAATTGGCCGGACGGACCGATGGCGATCGATGCCGCAATGCCGCGTGCGCCCTATGCGTGCGATCCGGCGTTGAGCCGCGGCCGGCTCCATGCCGAGCCGGCGAGCAAAAGCCGCAATGCCTTCCGCCGGGATTGCGACCGCATTATTCACACCACCGCCTTTCGCCGGCTCAAGCACAAAACGCAAGTCTTTGTGTTTGACGAAGGCGACCATTACCGCACCCGGCTCACCCACACGCTGGAAGTGACCCAAATCGCCCGTGCGCTGGCGCGTGCGCTCGGCCTCGACGAGGATTTGGCCGAAGCGCTGGCGCTCGCTCACGATCTCGGTCATCCGCCGTTCGGCCACGCCGGCGAGCGCGCGCTCGACGAATGCCTCAAGGCGTTCGGCGGCTTCGATCATAATGCGCAGACTTTGCGCGTGGTCACCGCGCTCGAGCGCCGCTATCCGCGCTTCGACGGGCTCAATCTGAGCTGGGAGACGCTGGAGGGGCTGGTCAAGCACAACGGGCCGCTCAGTGACCGCGAAGGCATGCCGCTCGGCCGCTATCGCCAGCATGGAGTGCCGGAGACGATCCTGAACTATTGCCGCCTGCAGGATCTGCGATTGTGGAGCTTTCCCGGCGCCGAGGCGCAGGTCGCCGCTCTCGCTGATGACATTGCGTACGATGCCCATGATATCGACGATGGGCTGCGCGCGGAGTTGTTTTGCCTCGACGACATTGCCGGCGTGGCATTGCCGGGTAAGATCCTTGGCGAAATTTGCGCTGCCTACCCGGCGCTCGATGCGAGCCGCCTGGTCCACGAGTTCATCCGCCAGCTGATCGGGCTTTTGATCGAGGACGTGACTGCCGAGACCGGCCGCAGGCTTGCGCATCTGGCGCCGAACTCTGCT
>JASHVN010000058.1 GCA_030044555.1 Xanthobacteraceae bacterium
CCAGATCGGACTTCCGCCGATGCTGCCGGCAAAGTAGCGCCAAGTGTCCGGATTATCGAAGCTCGTGCGCGGCGCCATCGCCAAATAGGGAATGCTGACGCGATAGCGCGGCACGCCGAACACCGGCACGTCGGGCGGCGCGCCGGGCGGTAGTGCGGCGCTGGCGTAAACGAAGCCGCTCGGCATGTTCAGAAACAACGGATTGTTGCCCGGCGCGGTCCAATGAAAGCTCGCCGGGGCGGCGGGGTTCGCCGCGGCGAGCACGCTGCGGCCGATGCTGCTGTTGTCCGGTGTCTCCGGGCAGGTCGTACTCGGCGCCGGGCGGCGCAGCGGCGCGATCGGGTTGGGTGTCAGCCCGGTCGGCACCAGGCAATGGCCGGTCCAGAAGAACGCGTAGAGCGTGTTGTTCAAGAACACGCCCCCGGTCGGTACGTTGAACGAACCCTGCTGGATCGTCGGCTGGACGGTCGGATGCGCAAACACCTTCGGCGCCGAAGTCACGAGCTGAAGGTCGAGGCAAGTGGTGGCGTCGGGCACCGCCGTGCGGGTGGTGAAGCCGAGCGCGTCATCGGGCGGTGCGGTTGGGATGGCGGTCGCTGAATGCCCGGTCGGGAAGGCGTCGCCGAACAGAAAATACAGCCGACCAGGCGGGCCGCTGTCGACCGGGTAGCCGAGATCGACGGCGGTGAGGCCGAAATTCGTCGCGGTCTTCGCCGCGGTCGGCAGGTTGGTGCCCCAGTCGGTGTCGCCGACGAGCTGGCACACTTTCGTGCTCGATCCGACCAGGGATAGCGTTGCGGCATTGGCGCTGGTGATTGGCACGGCGATCGCGCCGAAGAAGATCGCCGTCGGCAAAGAAAGCAAGCAAGACACACGCAGGCAAAACACAAGCAGGCAAGACACAAGCAAGCAAGACATGCGCATGGGGCACCTCTTCGCTTGAGACTTCGCGCAGATGGAAGAAATTCAGTCAGCAATTTCGAAGCTGTGGCTGCATATTAAGCCGAATCCATTGCGCACAACTATGACGCGTCCGTTCACAAAGGCGCGACGTGATGCGCGCAAATGTCAGCAATGCTGACAAGTTGCGCAGGGAAACGATCTGGACTTCCAGGATGAAATTGAAATCAGGTCAGCAAGGTACCCGCGCTATTGCGCCCGCACGCCAGCACTCTTGATCACTGCGGCCCATTTTTGCGTTTCGTCGACGACGAGCTTTTGGAACGCGGCGGTCGATAGAGCGAGCGGCGCGTCGCCCAGTTCGGCGATGCGCGCAGTCATCTTCGGATCGGTCAGCGCCAGATTAATTGTGCGATGAAGCGTATCGACGATGTCGCCGGGCGTCCCGGCCGGAGCCGCAATGCCGACATAGATCGTTGCCTCGTAACCGGGGACGAATTCGCCGATGGCGGGAATATCGGGCAGCGCCGGCAGGCGCTTGGCGCTGGTCACGCCCAGCGCACGCAGCTTGCCCGCCTTCACGTAGCCGATCACCGCGGCGCTGGTGCCGATATAGGCATCGACATGATCGCCAAGCAGGTCGGCGACGGCAGGGCCGCCGCCGCGATAGGGCACATGCACCATGTTGACGCCGGTCTTGCTGCGAAACAGCTCCCAATACATGTGCGGCGCGCTGCCGATTCCGGCCGAGGCAATCGTGACCTTGCCGGGATTGGCCTTGGCGTAAGCGATCAGTTCAGGAACGGATTTTGCGGGAAGCGAAGGGTTGACCACCAGTACGCCGGCACCGCGCGACATGGTGGCGACCGGGGTGAAGTCACGAACGATGTTGTAGTTGAGGTTTTGATAGAGCGTCGCATTCCACGCATCGGCTGACGTCGTCAGCAGCAGCGTGTAGCCGTCGGCTGCCGCTTTCGCCACCGCTTCGGCGGCGAGATTGCCGCCTGCGCCCGGCCTGTTCTCGACAATGAATTGCTGGCCGAGGTGATCTGACAGCCACTGCGCGACCAGCCGCGCATAGGTGTCGCTGACGCCGCCGGGCGGGAAGCCGGAAAGAATTCGCACCGGACGGGTGGGATAGGCTTGCGCCTGCGCGAAGCGCGTTGCCGCCGCCAGCGCGGCGGCGCCCGCCGCAAGACCCAGCAGGTCACGTCGCGAGAGGGTCATTGCATGCTCCATGGCTGTCCTCCGCGTTACTGGTTCGGTTCAAAACAACTCATTTTCAAAACAACTCATAAAGGTCGCTGAAAAACTGCAGCTTTGCCGCGTCGAGTTCAACCTCGCCATAATCGCGCGCAAACGTCTTGATCCACGATGCACCGAAATGCTCATCGATTTCGCTGATAAGTGCCTCAAGATCGAGATAGCGATCGCCGCGGCCGCAATGGCCGCAGTCGATGAACCCGACATTGCCCGTGTCGTCGATCAACAGATTATCGAACTTGGCGTCGCCGTGGACGAGAACGATGTCTTCGGCCGGAGGCTTATTCGCCATGAGCTCGTCATAAATAGATTGCGGCGAACGTCCGCGATTGCGCTCGGCGAAATCCTCCGCGTCGACGCGACCTTGCGCGATCATCGCCTGCGCCCGCGCCAGCCGGGCCGCTATGGTTTCGTCGAAAGGACACGCGGCGGCTGCAAGCCCGTGCAGCAGGCGCAGCCCGCGCGCCAAGTCGGCGATGACGTCCGCGGTCGGCCGCCTGACCTCGTGCGGATGGCAGCCGGGCAGGGCGGTCATCAGGGCGGCGCCGCGCCGACCGTCGTCGAAGAATTCAAGAATATCGGGCACCCTTACGCCCTTTTCGGAAAGCCATCGCGTCCGTTCAACTTCGTCGCGCAAGTCGGCCAAGCCGTCGAGCAAGCCCTCGAGCGGCGCGACTTTGAGAAAAAACTCACCCGTTGGAGGCCCGCGCAGGCGAAACAGCTGCGCGTCGCTCATCCCGTATTCGACCGGTTCGAGATGGAACTCGCGCAGATGACGCCAATGTCCTGGTAACCAGGAGAGACAATCCTCGGGCCACATAGCCTTGATTTCATGGCGAAATCCCGACCAAACGCAAGAGTGGCGGAACAACATCGGGATATATCCGCTTGTATAATGTTCTTAGTGCTTTGCTGCCATCAGACGGGAGTGTGAGATGAAGGTCTTGGCTGCATCAATATTCGCATTCGGCGCGCTGGTTACGACCGCTTCGGCACAGGTGCCGCTTTCCGGCCAATATCAATGCCTGCAAAATTGCGCAGGGCCGAGTCTGGCTTTTGTCACCCAGAGCGGTTCTGAGCTCAATCTCGTCAACGAAGCCGGCCAGCCGTCGCGGGCGTGGATCGACTATCCGGGTCATATCTGGGCCGACCATTGGGACGAAGGTGCAATCTTCTCCGCCGATGGGCTGACCATTCAGTTCGACAATGGCACGGTCTGGCGGCGGGCGGTGCTGCTGCCGATGCCGCCGCCCCCGGCACCGGCGGTCCTTCAAAGTCGCGGTTAAAGCCGAACCGGCGCGGCTGGGATGAGCGCAATCCCAGTCGCTCGCTTTGAGCCGGGATTGGTTCGCCCCAGCAGGGGAGATCCGCCCACTTTCGGAATGGCACGTCGCCCGCCGCCGTGCGTTGGCCGTCCAGTCATGGCCGGCGCAAAGCGCAGCTTGGCGACGCATCGCCAAAATCGCTGGATCATCGCCAGATCGCAGGCGCCGACGTAACGATCTGCCTTGCAGACTTGCCTCTTTTGTTGATCGGGCCCGTGGTCTCGGCGACGGTCAACATCTGGCCGGAGTTAGCCTCGCGGAGGAACGACCCGAGGAACGAGCGATGGCCGATGTCGGCTCCGCTTTGCCGTCAGACCGCGCAGCAGTTTGGGCCAGTTTAGGGTCGAAACTCACAAAACGCCTCCACTGCCGCTGGTGCGGACGTGCGCGGACGTGGTCGTTGCGATCGACGGCGCGAAGCGATCCAAGCTGCGAAGCGATCCAAGCACAGACCTTGAGTCTCGCCGACCCATGCCATGACCGCTGAGCGTACCCTACCGCGAATCAAAATCCAGACTTATTAATGGCGCCTTTTCTGAGATAGTGCGGTTTGCGAGCCTGTTTTGAGGCATAATCGCGTTTGGAAAAGGCCCGATGTCGTATTTTTCTATCCGTGCGCGGCTCATATTCTTAGCGATTTTACTGCTCGCGATACTGTCGGCGACCATAGCCCTGCTCACGCGGGAGCTGTCGCGTGACTCGGAAGCGCTCTCCGGTGAGGCCCGGCTGGTCACTGTCGTGAGGAGCGCGGACGATGCGAACAAGCATTTCGGCGATCTCAAATATTGGCTCACCGATTTCGCCAGCAATCTGGTGCCCGCCTCGGAGCACAACGCCGAAGCGGCCAAAGCGCAACTCGATGTTGACCTTCAAACCATCGCGCCGGTTGATCCGCAGGGGGCCGCCAAAATCCAACGCGACCTGAATGCGTTATGGGAATTGGTGGAAAAAGCAGCCGAGGCATATTACTCGCGGGACGATAGTGCCGGCGGCAAGGCGCTTATGGCGGACGCTCAGTCACATGTGACAAGCGTCAATAACGAAATCGACGAAATAGTCGGCCACGTTGAGCAGGAGGCCCTCGCCCGGCGCGACGCGGAAGTTACGGGCGCCAAACGGGCGGTCGATCTGTCCATCGCCGGCGGCATCCTCGCTTTCATTCTTGCGCTCGGCGTCACGGCGCTCATCGTGCGCTCCATCAGCGCCCCGCTGCGCCGGCTCGAGCTGAGCATGAACGCCATTACCAAGGGGCGGCTCGACGTCTCAATTCCCAATCCTACCCGGGATGAGATCGGCGGGATGACGCGGGCGCTGACGATGCTGCGCGACAGCCTCATCGAGAGCCATCGGCTGGACCAGGAGCGTCAGCGTGCAGAGGCCGATACGCGACGCGCGCAGACCCAGTTGCGCGAGGCGATCGAGGCCATCTCCGAGGGCTTTGCGTGTTACGACGCCGAAGATCGGCTTGTTATTTGCAATAGCCGCTACAAGGAGCTGTACGCGGGGGCTGCCGTCGAGATCAAACCCGGCACTCAATACGAAACCATATTGCGCGCCGCGGTCGCGAGCGGAGTGCTGCCGGTGCCGCCGGAGAACCGGGAGGCATGGCTCGCGGAGCGATGCGCGCGCCATCGCAATCCCAAGGGCAGCTTTGAGCAGCAGCGTACCAGCGGGGTGTGGCTCAAGGTCAGCGAGCGGCATACCGAGGACAGGGGGATCGCCGCGGTCTTCACCGACATTACCGAGCTTAAGGACAGGGAATTGGAGCTTGGCCAGCTCGTTGACCGCCTGGCCGAGGCGCGCGAAGCGGCCGACAAGGCGAATCGCACGAAATCCACGTTCCTCGCCAATATGAGCCACGAACTTCGTACGCCGCTCAACGCCATCATCGGCTACAGCGAGATGCTCCTGGAGGACGCGACCGATCGCGGCGACACGGCAAGCGCAGGAGATCTGGAAAAGATCCAAGCCGCCGGCAAGCACCTCCTCGGCCTGATCAACGATATTCTCGATCTATCGAAGATCGAAGCGGGCCGCATGGAGGTTTATCTGGAGCAGGTGCCTCTGGCCCGGCTGGTCGACGAGGTGAAAACCATCGTCGAGCCGATGATGAAGAAAAACGTCAACAAACTCGCAATCAATTGTCCGCCGGAGATCGGCGCGCTGCAGACCGATCTCACCAAGCTCAAGCAAAGCATCATCAATCTTCTGAGTAACGCCGCGAAGTTCACCAAAGAAGGGACGGTGACGTTGCGGCTTTCCCGCCATCAGCGCGACGATATTCCCTGGGTCAAATTCGAGGTCGTCGACAGCGGCATCGGCATGACCGAGGAGCAGATGGGCCGCTTGTTTCAGGCTTTCACGCAGGCGGATTCGTCGACCACACGCAACTTCGGCGGCACCGGCCTCGGCCTGACCATCACGCGGCACTTCTGCGTCATGCTCGGCGGAACGATCGACGTCAAGAGCGTGCCGGGCCAGGGTTCGACCTTCATCGTCCAACTGCCGGACCGCGCCAGCAAAGCGGTTCTTGACGAAGAAGACCTGGATGCACACCGCCCGGCCGTCGGATAAGGCGGTTGACGTCTGAGACGAGAGGTTGATCTCGTGGCGGGACACCAGCCTCAAAACTCATAAGCCCCGGTCGCTTTCCGCCGTCGATCGCAATGATCAGCCTTTTTCCGAGGCAATGAGGGCGTCAAGGGCGCGCTTTGCGCGCCGCGTAGCGGCTTAAGCCCTTGACGCTCTCATTACCTCGGAAGCTCTTGCCGCCATTGCGATCGACGGCTCTCTCTGATCGTTTCTGCATTGGTCGTGGATCAACAGTGGCCGAGTGCTTTATTGAGTTTTGACCCTATTCCAGCGGCGGCAAAGTCAGCGCCCGGTCGACCAGTGCGGTTGCGCGCGTCCAGTCGAAATTGCGATAGACGTTCTGTTTCACCAGGAACGACGCGCCGCCGTAGAATTTTTCATACTGCGCGTGACGGCTGCCGAACTCGGTGCCGAGAAAATCCCA
>JASHVN010000446.1 GCA_030044555.1 Xanthobacteraceae bacterium
GCTTAAGCGCGCCGAGAAGGCAGTCCCGACGCCCGGACGCGCCGAAGTGCTTGTCCGCATCGATGCAGTTGCGATCTGCGCGACCGATCTTGAAATCATCGACCACGGATCGCCGGCGCTGATCCAGGGCGGCATGCCGTTCAACAAGAATTTCACGCCCGGTCATGAGTATATGGGCACGGTCGTCGCGCTGGGACCGGGTGTTGACGAATACCGCATCGGCCAGCGCGTGACGGTCGAAATTCACGCCGGCTGCGGCCAGTGCAAAAGGTGCCGGGAAGGCATGTACACGTCGTGCCTCAACTACGGACTGAATTACGGCGACGTGAACAAGGGACACCGCGCCAACGGCTTCACCACCGACGGCGGCTTCTGCGAGTATCAGGTCAACAACATCAACACGCTGGTCGCGATCCCTGACGCTATGTCGGACGAGGAGGCGACCTTGGTGGTGACGGCGGGCACCGCCATGTACGGCCTGACCGAGCTTGGCGGCCTCGTCGCTGGCGAGAGTGTCGTCGTTACCGGGCCGGGACCGATCGGCTTGCTCGGCGTTGCGGTGGCCAAGGCCTTGGGCGCGCATCCGGTCATCCTCACCGGCACGCGCGACAACCGGCTGAAAATCGGCCGCGAGCTTGGCGCCGATCACGTCGTCAACGTGCGCAACGAGGATGCGGTCGAAGCGGTGCGCCGGCTCAATGGCGGCAAGGGCGTCGATTACGTGGTCGAATGCTCGGGCGCGCCGAACGCCGTCAACGACGCGGTGCGGATGGTGAACCGCGGCGGCAAGGTGTGCCTCGCGGCATTCCCGCACGAGGACACGCCGGTCGACATCGCGCATATCGTGCGCAACAACATCTACCTCTATGGCATCCGCGGCGAAGGCAAGAGCGCGACGCATCGCGCCGAAGCGTTCATGTCGCAGAAGCGCTTCGACGCCACCAAAATCCACACCCATACCTTTGCGCTCGACGATCTGCCGACCGCGATCCGCTATGCCAAGGAGCGCATCGAGGACGCCATCAAGGTGGTGGTGAAGGCGCAAGGCGTCGCCGCGCACCGCATCGCCGCAGAATGACGCATCCGCGCATCACCCGGCGCGGCGCGCTCGGCGCCGCGCTCGCGTTCGGCTTTGCCGGAACTGCAACGGGAGCGAGGACGGCGGCCGCCGCCGACTGGCCCACCCATCCGGTGCGCATCGTCAATACGTTCGCGCCCGGCGGTGCCGCCGACGTCCTCGCGCGCATGGCGGCCGAGCAATTGACCAAGGCGCTGGGCCAGCCGTTCTACGTCGAGACGCGTGACGGCGCCGGCGGCGTCATCGGCGTCAACTCCGTCGCCCACACTGCGCCCGACGGCTACAACTTCGTGATCACGACATTGTCGCTGACGGCGATCAATCCGCTGATCAACCCGAAGATCGGCTACGACCCGTTCAAGGATCTGACCCACGTTGCGTATCTGGCGGGATCGCCGATCGTTTTCCTGGTCCGCGCCAAGGGTGATGTGAAAACGTTGCAGGACTTCGTCGCCAAGGACAAGGCCAGCAGCAAGCCGTTGACCTACGGCGTTTCCGGATTCGCCAGCGCCGGACAGATGGTTGCGCAATCCTTCGCGCAGCTTGCCGGACTTAAGTTCCAGGTGATCCCCTATAAGGGCGCGGCGCAGAGCCAGCTCGATCTCGTTGCCGGCAACATCGATTTCGCCACGCCGACCGTGACATCGGCGTCTCCACAGCTGCAGGGCGGCACGGTGGTGGGGCTGGCGCAGACCGGCAAGGAGCGTCTGCCCGATTATCCGAATGTGCCGACCTTCAAGGAGCTTGGCTACGACCTTGTCGCCACCAACTGGTTTGGCCTAGCGGGTCCGGCCGGTTTGCCCGACGACATCGTCGAAAAGGTCAACCGCGTGATCAATGCGGGCATGGCCCAGCCCGCCAATCAGGCGCGCGTCCTCAAAGAGGGCATGATCATCGATCCCATGGATGCGCCGACCTATAAAGCCTTCGTCGCCCATGAGGCGGAGCGCTGGAAGCCGGTCATTCTCAAGGCCGGCATCAAGATGGAATGATCGTTCGCTTTCATTGTTTTTTCTGAATGCGGAACGTGAGGAGCTTTTTCTCCTTGCGCGTTTCGACAAGCGTGTCGCCGGTCTGGTTCAACAGATTGGGGATGTCCAATGCGGCGAGCGGGTCGGTGCATTCGACGATCAGAATGTCGCCGGGCCGCAGGCCGCCCAGCGCCTTGCGGGTGCGCAGCGCCGGCAAGGGGCACTTGAGGCCGCGCAGATTAAGGGTGTTTTCGGTCATTATTTGAGAGTCGTCCAAGACACTGTCCAAGCCGCCGAATGTCCTTATCATATCGGTGATGGTTGACGATTCCAGCATACAGCGCATCACGCGGCTGACGCCGCTCGCCGAGGTATTGGCTCTCATTGACGCGCGCGTGCACGCCGTCAAGCCGCAACAAGGGGCTGTAGAAGTCGATCACCGCTATACGCTGGCTGAGGATGTCATCGCCGCGACGTGTCCCTTGCGGCCGATCGCGTTGCGCGACGGCTATGCGGTCGATTCAAACGCGGTCATGGGCGCCGGTGCTTACGCGCCAATACCCTTGGCGTCCCCGCCACATCGAATTGAGGTCGGTCAACCACTGCCGGACGGGGCTGATGCCATACTGCCGCTCGATGCCGTCATATGCCGGGGCGATCGCATCGATGCCATTGCGGCCGTTGCGGCAGGCGAGGGGGTGCTGCCCGCCGGGGGCGACGCAACTGCGCACGCGCCGTTGCGCCGGGCCGGCGAGCGGCTTCACACCATTGATGCCGCCGCCATCCGTGCCGCCGGAATAAGAGGCGTATCAATCCGCAAGCCGGAGATTGCTGTCGCCCTCGGCGGTGAACCAGGAACCCAGGCCTTCCGCTCAGCGCTAACGCTGCTCATTCGCACCACCTTCGATGCCGGCGCGGATGTCTCCAATGCAGGCAACCTCGATCTTGAACCGGCCATCGCCAATCAGAAAAACGCTGCGATCATCGCAGTGGGCGGCACCGGCAGCGGCTGGCGCGACACCGCGGTGCGAAACCTGGCGCGGCTTGGACGTGTCGAAGTCCATGGCATCGCGATATCGCCGGGCGAAACCGCGGCCTTTGGATTTATCGATACTCGGCCGATGTTGTTGGTCCCGGGACGGCTTGATGCCGCCTTGGCGGTGTGGCTCCTGATCGGCCGTCATCTCGTCGCCAGGCTCGCCGGCGGCCGCGTCGAGGATTGGCCGGCGATGCTGCCGCTGAAACGCAAGGTGACCTCGACCATCGGCCTCACCGAACTGATCCCCGTCAGTTGCGCGGGCGGCGTGGCGGAACCGCTTGCCTCTGGTTATTTGTCATTTGCCGCGCTGGCGGGCAGCGATGGCTGGATCGTCGTTCCGGCCGACAGTGAGGGGTTCGCCCCGGGCACGCCGGTTACGGTCAGGCCTTGGCCCTGAATGAATCTGGCCGTGAATAAGTTGGCCGTGAATGAGTTTGGCCATGAATGAGAAAGCCGCCGCTTCAGTGAAAGCGCCCGCAGATCGGGGCGCCGCGATCATCGAGGCGGTCAAGCGCGCGGCGCGGCAGGAGCAGTTCCTCGAAGTGGTATCGGCCGTGGAGGCACGCCGGCGCTTCGAAGCCTGCATCGATCGGTCGCCGCTTGCCGGCGAGAGCGTGCCGCTCGCGGCGGCTTTGTCGCGCGTGCTCGCCGCCGATGTGATCGCGCCGGTCGACGCGCCGCCGTTCGACCGCGCCAACGTCGATGGTTTTGCGGTGCGCGCCGCCGATTTGGCCGGTGCCAGCGATGGCGTCCCGCGGCGCCTCGTGCTCAACGCCGAAGTGGTGGCGTGCGGCGTGCAGCCGGTCGTCGAGGTGATGCCGGGCACCGCGACCGCCATCGCCACCGGCGGCGTCATCCCACGCGGTGCCGATGCCGTGGTGATGATCGAGCAGACGGAGCTTGTCGAAGACAGTGACGCGCCGGCCATCGAGGTGCGCCGCGGCGTCGCCAGCGGCCAGTTCATGTCTTACGCCGGTTCGGACATTGCGCGCGGCGAGACATTGCTGCGCAAGGCCACGCGCATCGGTTCGCGCGAAATCGGCATGTTGGCGGCGTGCGGATTGGCGGCGGTCGATGTGGTGCGCCGTCCGCGCGTCGCGGTGCTCTCAACCGGCGACGAACTGGTCGAGCCCGGCCGGCCGCTCAAACCGGCGGGCGTCTATGACAGCAACGCCGCTATCCTCGCTGCCGCCATCGTCGAAGCCGGCGGCGAGCCGGTGCCGTTCGTCGCCTTCCCTGATGAAGACGTTGCCCTGGAACGGGCGATGCGCACGGCGCTCGATTCCTGCGACATGGTCGTGCTCTCGGGCGGCACGTCGAAAGGCGCGGGCGACCTGTCGCATCGCATCGTGTCGCGGCTCGGTGCGCCCGGCATCCTGGTGCATGGCGTCGCGCTCAAGCCCGGCAAGCCGCTCTGCCTCGCGG
>JASHVN010000447.1 GCA_030044555.1 Xanthobacteraceae bacterium
GAGCCCGGGCCGCCACCACTTCCGCAGCAGATCGACGGTCACCGTCAACAGCTTGACGTCATCCCAGCTTTTCAGTTCGCCGGTGCGATCGACCAGGTCGGGCGCCATGTCGGCGACGCGCTGGCGGAAAGCGTCCGGCCCCTCCGCCTTCACCCGATCGATGCCGCCCTTGGGAATGACGTAGGCGCACTGCCAATAGTCGCCGCGGTTGAGCATCACCATCATCCGTCCGGTCTCGATGTGGCCGAAGGTTTCGGCTGCGTCGGTACTTCTTCGCGTGATGCGAAACCACAGCACGTCCATCGGCGCGCCGAAGTCGTCGCCCTGCAAGCCGGCTCTCTCGCGCACCGTCGAATGGCGCCCGTCACAGCCGACCACGAGGTCGGCACGGATGGTCAGCACGCCGTGCGGTGTCTTGGCGCGCAGCCCGACGACGCGGCCGCCCTCCTCGATCAGGTCGGTCGCTTCGGTCTGCATGTGCAGATCGAACGTCTTGTAGCGTTTGCCCTGTCCGGCAAGAAAATTGAGGAAATCCCACTGCGGCATCAGGGCGACAAATTTGCACTGCGTCGGCAGGTGCGTGAGATCGATGATCTGCAGGAGGTCGTCGCCGACTTGGGCGCTCAGGCGCTCCACTTTCTGATGCGGCAGCTTGAGAAACTGATCGAGCAGGCCGAGCTCGTGCATCAGTTCGAGCGTCGAGGGATGAACCGTGTCGCCGCGAAAATCGCGAAAAAAATCGGCGTGCTTCTCCAGCACCACGACATCGACGCCGGCGCGCGCCAGCAGGAATCCAAGCATCATTCCGGCAGGGCCGCCGCCGGCGATGCAGCAGCGGGTGGAGAGCGACAGGTCAGCCATCCCGAAAAGTCCCAGCTAGAATGCTTGTACCCGACGGCAGGACGGTACAATGTGACGGCAACAATCATGTAAAGCCGCGCTGCCCTCGGCGAGTTCCGTATCCGCCTCAGTCTGCGGCAGAACTGGGAGGAAAATATGTTTTCCAAGATCAATCACGTCGCCATTGTCAGCGAGCATTATGCCAAATCGGCGCTGTTCTATCAGTCCGTGTTCGGCATGCGGACATCCGACAAGACCAGAACCAGTCGCGCGCAGACAGTCGGCGACGGCTATGTCGGGCTGAACATCAATCCCAAGAAGGCGGGACGCGCAGTCGGCCTCGATCATTTCGGCATCGAAGTCGAGGATTCCGAGACCGCGTTTTCCCGCATCAAAAAGAAATACCCGACCGTGAAGTGGCTGCAGCGTCCGTCCAACCGGCCGTTCGCCGGTATCTCGACCCATGATCCGGACGGCAACATGTTCGACATCTCGCAGAAGAACATGGCGAACCGCACCTCGGTCTATCGCGATCAGGAAGGCAAAGCGGAAGTCAATCCGCGCCACATCAGCCACGTGGCATTGCGCACCATGCGGCCAGACGACATGGCCGAGTTTTACCGCGACGTGTTCGAGCTGGCTCCGTCCAACAAGCGCGCCGGCGACCCGAACCACTATCTCACCGACGGCCACATGACGCTCGTGATCATGCCGTGGGACATCACCGACTACGAAGGCACCGGCATCATCACCGCCGGCATGGACCACATCGGCTTTAAGGTCGAGAACCTCGACACATTCAAGAAGGACGTCGACCAGATCGCCGCTGACAATCCGCTGCTGGCGCCCTTCCCGATCGGCACCGGCGCCGAAGGCGAAGCCCATCTCAAGCTGTTCCAGCGCTCGTGTCCGCTGGGCCAGCACCACATGGCCGATTGCGACGGTATTTTGCTCGATGTCGCCGCCGACTGACCGGCGATGCGCCGGCCTCTGCTGACGGTTGCGGTTGCGGTTGCGGTTGCGCTTTGCTTCGGCGCTGCCGCACGCGCCGACCCGATCGCGAATTTCTACAAGGGCCGCTCGATTTCCTGGATCCTGAGCGCCGGCGCGGGCGGCGGCTATGCGAGCTATGCCCAGGCGTTCGCGCCCTATTTCAGCGCGCACATCCCGGGCAATCCGAACATCGTCATCCAGAACATGCCGGGCGGCGGCGGCATCCGCGCCATGCTGTACCTCAATTCGGTCGCGCCCAAGGATGGCACGACGCTCGGCCTGGTCCATTCCAGCGTGCCGTTCGCGCCGCTCTACGGCATCAAGGCGGCGACCTTCGATCCGCGTCGGATGAACTGGATCGGCAGCATCGATGCCTCGACCGGCATCTGCGTGGCCTGGCACAACTCGGGCATCGCCACCTGGCAGGACCTGCTCACTAAGCCGTTTACGGTCGGCAGCACCGGCGCCGGCTCGCAAATGGAAACCATGCCGCTCATGCTCGACAATCTGTTCGGCACCAAGATCAAGGTGATCGCCGGCTATGTGGGCGGCAACGACATTTATCTCGCCATGGAGCGTGGCGAGATCGGCGGCCGCTGCGGCGGGCTGATCTCCTCGATCAAGTCGACGCGGCCGGACTGGTTTCCGCAGAAGAAGGTCAACGTCCCGATCCAGATCGCGAGCGCGCGCAATCCGTTGTTTCCCGACAGCCCGGCGATCACCGAATTCGCCAAGGATGAGCGGACCAAGGCCATTCTCAAGCTCGTGCTGGCGCCCTTGGAAATGGATCGGCCGATCCTGGCGCCCGCGGGGGTGCCGGCGGAGAGGGTCGCCGCGCTGCGGGCGGCCTTTCATGCGGCGATGAATGATCCGGCTTTCATTGCCCAGGCCGAAAAGCAGCACCTGGAAATCAAGGAGATCAGCGGCGCGGACGTCGCCCAAGTGCTCGACGAGGCCTATGCGATGCCGCCCGAGATCGCCAAGGCCGCGACTGCAGCAATGGGCGGCATCGCCGGCGGCGATTGAAGCCGGTCCGCCCTGGGTAATTCCCTGGAAAGCTGGCACGCCTCCTGCTTGCCTCAAAGGCCAAGGGCCGGAAGCACGCGGCCCCTCATCGAAGGAGGACGGCAATGACACGCAGCGATCTCACCGAGAAGCTTCTCGACATCAAGCGCGAGAACGGTTGGACCTGGAAATATGTATGCGAGCAGATCGGCGGCATGTCACCGATCCTGGTGACCGGCGCGATTCTCGGCCACATGAAAATGACCAAACCGCAAGCGGCCAATGCCGCCAAGCTGTTTGGACTATCGAAGAGCGAGGAAACGCTGCTCAACGAAGTGCCGATGCGCGGGACCGGTACGCCGATGCCGCCGACCGATCCACTGATCTATCGCTTCTACGAGCTGATCATGATCAACGGCCCGGCACTCAAGGCGCTGATCGAGGAGGAATTCGGCGATGGCATCATGTCGGCCATCGATTTCGACATGGACATCGCGCGCCAGAGCGATCCGAAAGGTGATCGCGTGAAGATCGCGATGAGCGGCAAATTCCTGCCGTACAAATACTACGGAGCGACGGGCAACGGCTTAGCTTACGGGTTGAAAGAAGATTGAGGTTCGTTTCGTCCAGTCAGCTCAATCCCGTTCATGCCGACGCGCGCGTAACACGAGAGCTGGCGCCGTCCGTACTGCGACCAAGGCGGGCGACCGAGCCAGTGGCGCAAGCGCGACGGAGCAGATCAGATACGTTTATCTGATGTCTTTATTGTTGGCCGTGAGCTGCGAACGTTCGACGCGATAGAGAATGAAGCGATCGCCGGCGTATAGCTCGGTCAGATGCGTCGGGTCGGGATTTGCAAAGTTGGGCTTGGTGAAGAGGACATACAGATAGTCGTAATCCCGCGTCCAGCGCCGCCAATAGTCGGCAACGTTGGCGTCCGGCCGATCGGCAACCCGCACCAGGGTGCCGATCATCGGCGGCGTGCCGTCTTCAGTATCGACGCGGCTCCGATAGGCCGGACGCGCATGCAGGATTTGCTTGCCCTCGACCGTGAATTCCGTCGTCACCAGGGCCGAACGCTCGATGATCGCAATGCAATCGGCATGAACGAGGCCATAGTCGCGCAGGTAGTCGCCGCCGTTCGGATCCGCGTAGGCGACCGCGACCTTGGCGCCACGGTTGAGCATTTCGACCGACTGACGAAACGATTCGACGCCGGCGGAGAGCGGAGACCAGGTTACCTCCACCTCGGCGACCCGCACCGCGACGAGCAGAAGCAGGCCGACCGCAAAGCCTAGCTGCGCAATGCGATTGCGGAAGTCGATATCGATGCACGCGATCAGAATAAAGGCGAGCGATATCGGCAGCCGCAGATCCACCATGTAGGTTTCAAACATCACGCGCGGCAGCGCCAGGTAAAAGACGGCTCCCACCGCCAGCACCGCCAAGCCAACCGTATTGAACGACAGCGCCCGCTGGCGGTACGCCCACCCCGCCGCGCCCACCATGATCGCGATGAAAGCGTACGCGATGACTTCCGAATAGGCTCGGATCACGAAGAGCAGCCCCTCGCCCTTGCCATGCATCCGCCAATAAAAGTCCCACAGCCCCCGCGTCGGGCTCATCATGAGCAGCGCGGGGACCACCAGGAACGGCACGCCGGTCGCCACAAAATCGATGATCAGCGACGGCAACGCGCGGCGCGCAGCGTCTCGCCCCGACGATCGGCGCATCCGCATGTACGTCGTCAAAAGGCGGTGCGATTCGAACGCCAGCAGTCCGAGGCCATAAACGCCGAGCACGAACAGATGGCAGAAGAACAGGCCGAGCACGAACACGGTCGACACCGGAAGGCGCAAGGCGAGGCTGCGTTCGCGCAGCGCCACCCACGCGGCCAGCGCCCACAGCATCAGCCCGATGCCGAAGACGTAATTCATGGTGCCGACAAGGAAGACGTCATTATAAAGCAACGGAAAAGCGATCAGCGGCAGCGCCGACCAGCGGCCGAAAAGCTGACGATGCAGCGCCATCGTGCCCGACACGATGAGCGCGAAGCTCATCAGCGTGTAGATCTGGCCGGCCACATAGACATTCACCACCCGCACGAACAGCGGCACGATGAGGTCCATCATCAGGTTTGGGATCAGCTGCCAGTCGATCTCGTAATAGCGGTGCAGATCGGGATCGCTGTTGATCGTCGCGATGATGTGCATCCGCGCCAGGTGATTGATGTAGTCGGAAATCGGCGGCAGCGGATTGAGCAGGATCGGGATCGAGACGATCGCCAGCAGCACCACGAACAGGAGCGCGATCTTGCCTTTGCCGAAATCGCTCGGGCGCACCGGCCTTTGACATGCGATGGCGGCGCTGGCGCCTGCGGGATTTGAAGCGCTGTCCGGCAATTGTGTCACATTAAGCATGGCAACCGCGCGTAGACATGGCAAACCGCGCTCCGAGAGGGACTTCGGAGAGCAGCCAGGACTTGGGACGAAAACTTGGGATGAAAATCCCCCCTCGCCTCAGATGTGGCAGACCGAACGTGAACGCAGGATGAATGTGTCTACTGCCGCATCACCGCATTGGCGGCCGAACATTCACGGTGGCCCTTTCCCACACTCTTGCGCCTCACATTTCCGCCGCAAGCACCGTGTTAAGAAGAATAAGTCCAACCCCGCCCGCACTTTACCGCGCCGCACCATGCGCCTTGCCATCATTCTTGCGCTTCTTGCCATCCTTATGCCCGTTGACGCGGCGTTTGCCCAGCTTGCCGATACGGGCAACTTCCACATTGTGTGGGAGGTCAAGAACCGCTTTCGCCTGTTCCGCAACGAGGCCGATTTCCTGCGCCAGGTGGCGGCGAGCCGCAACGACGGCGTTCTCGCTGCCGAGCGGCGGCTGGAGCGGGCCAGCGGCGGCTTGGGCTGGGCCAAGGATGTCGTCGGCAATCTCTGCGTCGACGATTACGGCAACCTCTTGCAGACTTGTGATCGCGACGGCGTCAGCGAGAGCTATCTCACTCCGCGCGATTATCCGGTCGGCGTTGCGGTCTCCGGCCCGGTACCACAAGGCGCCACCTGCGCCTGGAGCTTCGATGACGGCAGCGGACCGCTGCAGCAGGTGAGCGCGGCTTGTGATGCCGAGGTCAAGCTGCGCGTGCCTTATGGGCGGACCACGGTTGCCACCGTCGATGTCCCGCTCGGCGATGGCACGGCGCAGCGCGCGATCACTGAAATTTCCGTGCGCGACCTTCTGATCGCCGGGCTCGGCGATTCCATTGCGGCGGGCGAAGGCGATCCGGATCAGGCCGTTCAGCTCGATGGCGGCTTCTGCTTCCGCCGCTTCGGCGGCGGCGAATATTATCGGCCGAGCCGCGCCGGCTTTGAAGGCGACCATTCCTGCGAAAACGGTCCATCGAGTACCGCCGCCGCCGAGGATTGGGCGAGCCACGGTGCGCGCTGGCTCAGTCCGGCGTGTCACCGCTCGCTCTACAGCTATCAGGTGCGCACCGCGCTTGCGCTCGCCATCGAGCAACCGCATCTGGCAGTGACCTTCCTGCCGCTGGCCTGCAGCGGGGCATCGATCCAAGCGGGAATGTTCGCCGGACAGAGCTTTGATGACTGCCCGACATCGGTACCAATCGACGCCTGCTCGGGGACCGCGCCCGCACAGCTCACCGAACTCCAAGAGATCATGGAGGAAGTGCACAAGAAGGAGCCGCAGCGTCAGCTCGACATGATTCTGCTGACGATCGGCGCCAACGACGCGCACTTCGCTTCGATGGTGGCCAACGTCATCGTCGATTCCGGGACCGAGCGGCTGATCCTGGGACGCGGCGGCGGCATCGCCAGCGTGCAGGACGCCGAACAAGCGCTCAATCAAACATTGCCGGCGGAGTTCGCGCGGCTGCGTGCGGCGCTCAAGCCCTTTGTCGGCGGCAATCTCGCCCGCGTCGTTTTTGTTTCCTATGCCAATCCGGCCATGCAGGCGCCGGGTAAGCCCTGCCCCGGCGGCCGCGACGGCCTCGATATCCATCCGGCCTTTTCGGCCGACCCCAAACGCCTGCGCGCCGCGACCGATTTCGTCGACCACAAGTTTCTTCCGGCGATCAAGGCGCTGGCGACGTGCGACCGGCCGGTGATTTGCAGCGACCCGCTGACCGATCGAATGACGTTCGTTGACGCTCATCAGGCTGAATTCGATCAACACGGAATGTGTGTGCATGCGGCCGACGACCCGATCTTCGACCGCCAGTGCTTCTCACAAAGCGGAAACAGCTTCGTCACCGACCTGGTGGCGGGTGCCGAGGATCCGTTGGCCTGCTCGCTGCCGGCGAGCGACTACCTGCCCTATTCCCCGCGCGCCCGCTGGATCCGCACCGCTAACGACAGCTACTTCACCGCGATGACATATCCGGTGGGAATACCGTCGATCTTGCGCCCGACCGACATCCACGACGCGCTATGGGGTGTGATCAGCGCCGTGTACGGCGGCGCCATCCATCCGACCGCGGAAGGCTACGCGGCGATGGCCGATGCGGCGATGCCGGCCGCGCGCGTCGTGCTCGACTTGCCGCAAGCGCCGACGGTCAGCGCCGAGCCGCTGCCGCCGCTGACGCCGGGCTCTGCACCAGCCGATGCGCCGGGCGCTCCGCCCGCTGCCCCGATGCCGGC
>JASHVN010000448.1 GCA_030044555.1 Xanthobacteraceae bacterium
CGACACGTTCTCGTTCGGCGTTCCGCCGCAATTGGCCCCGCAATTGGAGTTGCCAAGATCGACGTGGAGGTATTCGGCCTTGGCGCTCCAATTGCCGGGCAGCGCCACCTCGACGCCGCCGCCGACCGTCCAGCCCGCATTGGTGTTGGAGCCGCCCGGAAGGCCGGGCACCGAGGCGCGGATGTCGCCGACCGCGAGGCCGCCGGTGACGTAGGGCATGAAGCGATCGAACGCATAGCCGACGCGTCCGCGCACGGTCGACAGCCAGTTATCGCTCGTCGTGCAGGTGCTGCCGTTGCAGAGCGGCGACGTCACAGTGCCGCTCAGGTGGCTCCAGTCGACGTCGCCTTCGAGGCCGAGGACTGCCTTGCCAAGCTGCCAATTGTAGCCGGCGGTGCCGCCAGCCATGCCGCCGGAAAGATCGGCGCGGCCGATGCCCTGCCAGTGCGAATCGCCCCAGCCGCCGCCACCGTTGACCCCGAGATAGAAGCCGCTCCAGTCATAGGCCGGCGAGTACTGTACGGGCGGCGCCTTGGTGTAGAGCGGTGCCACCGAAAGATCAGCCGCGTGCGCGCCCGGCGCCGCGAGAAGCGCTCCAAGAGCCAGACATCCGGCAAACAGGCGTCGCTTCACGGGACGGGCCTCTTTGGGGGCCGCTGCTTCTGCGGCCTTACGCCATACGACACTAAGCACAGATCGACACTACGCACGAATTTATTACCCCAAGCCTACCGCTATGGTTAAGGCTTGGTGGTATCGCCGCCGCTGACCGCCACTCTAGGGAAGACCAAGGCGAAAATGCGCCCGGACTGGGGCAGCAGGCCCTTGGGAACATTACGTTTTCGTCACCTCGGCGATGGAATTCCGGCAATTGTGGCACAGTCGCATCGCCGCACCGCCGCTGCCGCCGCCGCTGGTTCAATGGCCGACCGGCCGCGGCCAAGGGGGCAGGTGGTCAGGCGTAAGCCTTCAGCACGTGGCGGGCGATGACCATCTTCATCACCTCGCTGGCGCCTTCGGTGATGCGGAAGCTTCGCTGCTGGCGCCAGAACTTCTCGATCGGCAGGTCGGTCGTGAGCGCAATGCCGCCGTGGATCTGCATGCACATGTCGGCGGCGCGAAACGCCATCTCGTCGGCGAAGTACTTGCACACATAGGCGTCCTGGCGGGCGTCCTCGCCGGAATCGAGCCGGGTCGCGGCCTTGTAGACAAGGAGCCGCGCCGCCTGCAGCTCGATATACATGTCGGCGAGCATCCATTGCACGGCCTGGCGGTCGGCCAGCGGACGACCGAAGGTCGAGCGCTGCTTGGCGTATGAGGTCGCCATTTCCAGGCAGCGCTCGGTGACCCCGAGCGCGTGCGCGCCGTGCTTGATGCGGCCGCCATTGAGCCACTTCTGCGCATGGCCGAAGCCTTCGCCCTCTTCGCCGACGCGATGGCCCGCCGGCACGCGCACGTTCTCCAGCACGATCTCCCAAGGCTGGTCGCCCATCATGGTGGTGTATTGGGCGCCGAGCTTTACGCCGGGCGTGTCCATGTCGACGATGAAACAGGAAATGCCGCCGTGCGAGCCCTTGCTGCGGTCGGTCGCCGCCATCAGCTGCATGAAGTCGGCGTCGCCGGCGCCGGTGATGAAGCGCTTGACGCCGTTGATCACGTAAAAGTCGCCGTCGCGCACCGCAATGGTGCGCATGCTGCCCGGATCAGAGCCGGCGTCGGGCTCGGTCTGCGCGAAGCAGGCTTTCTTCTCGCCGCGCAGGGCCGGCATCAGATACTTCTCTTTCATCTCGCCTTTGAGCGTGAACAGGATGTGGCGGACGCCCGGTCCGGCGACGCCGCCACCGCCGCGCGCCGGCAGCGCGATGCTGCGCGCCAATTGTTCCTCGACGATGGTTTTCGCCAGCGCCGAAAGTCCCGGCCCGCCATATTCCTCCGGCACGTCCATCATCCAGAAGCCGAGATCCTTGGCGCGCTTGGAAAAGCGCTCGTAATATTCCGGCTTGAGCTTCTCGGTGCCCGCGAACATCGTCTCGCGCTCGACCGGAATCATCTCGGCGTCGACGAAGCGCCGCAGCGACTGCTGAAACATCCGCAGTTCTTCGGGAAGCTCGAAATCCATCACGCTTTCTCCTCGCGCCAGGCGACGCGGACGTCGACGGCGACCGCGCCCTTGCGGCACACCATGAGCGGATTGATCTCGATCTCGGCGATGCGCGCGCGGTGATCGAGATAGAAGCGCGAGAGCGAGGCCGCCGCGGCTTCGAGCGCGGCGCGGTCGGCAGCCGGACGGCCGCGATAACCGGCGAGCAACGCGTTGAGCTTGAGGCTGTCGATCATCCTGCCGACATCGTCTTCGCTCACCGGCAGGAGACGCTGCGCCACGTCGCGCAAAAGCTCGACCAGAATGCCGCCGGTGCCGATGAGCAGAAGCGGTCCGTAGAGCGGATCGGTGTGGACGCCGACAATCGCCTCGACGCCCGACACCATTTGCTGCACCAGAAATCCGTCGATCACGGCGTCCGGATGCGCCGCGCGCGCAGTCTTCACCAGCGTGTCGGCGGCCGCGATCACCTGTTGCGCGCTCGTGAGATCGAGCATCACGCCGCCGGCCTCGGTCTTGTGGACGATCGTTGCCGAGCGAATTTTCAGCGCCACCGGAAAGCCGATCGCTTCCGCTGCAGCGGCCGCTTCTTGCGCACTGGCGGCGACGCGGCTTTGCGCCAGCGTAATGCCGTAAAGGGCGAGCGCTGCGTCGAGATTTTCCGGCGACACATCGCTCGGCGG
>JASHVN010000449.1 GCA_030044555.1 Xanthobacteraceae bacterium
AAAGTCGGCGGCATCGGCCAATCATATTTCTGCATGTCGCAATGGTGGATGGCGATCCAGAAGCCGCCATCGCTCGCCTGCATCGCCGCCTTTGACGGGCTGAACGATCTCTATCGCGCGTCGATCTATCAGGGCGGAATTTTGGGAGATTTTTTCGGCGCCTATTGGTGGAATCAAAACCGGATCATCAATCGCAATCCGGCCAACGGCGAATACCCGCGTGAGCAATTGTACGATTTGAATCTGCACATTGCGGAGCACCCGACCTACGACGAATTCTGGCGCGAGCGCTGCGCCGCCGAGCGTCTGCATGAGATCGAGGTGCCGCTCTATTCGGTCGGGGTTTGGGGCAAGGTCGATCTGCACACCCGCGGCAATATCGATGGCTTCCGCCGCGCCAAGGGACCGAAGAAGCTGAAGATGGTTGGCCCGGTGAATGCGTTCGTCGCCAACCGCGAGTTCAACAGCCTGGAGTTGCACGAAAAACTGCTGCTGCCCTTCTACGACCACTATCTCAAGGGCAGGGACACCGAATATCTGTCGCGGCCGATGGTTGAATATTTCGTGCGCGGCGCCGACGCGGTGCGCAGCGCCGAGACCTGGCCGCCGCCCGGAATCCGCTATCTGAACTGGCACTTGAGCGGCGAAAAATCCGGCAGCGTCACTTCGCTCAATGACGGAAC
Source organism: Xanthobacteraceae bacterium (assembly GCA_030044555.1). Classification (GTDB taxonomy): domain Bacteria; phylum Pseudomonadota; class Alphaproteobacteria; order Rhizobiales; family Xanthobacteraceae; genus BOG-931. The sequence goes on from JASHVN010000449.1 coordinate 684, forward strand.
GCTCGCGCGCGATCCGGCCGCCGGCGAGGAAAAAACCACCTACCGCTATCCCGATCCGGGCTGGATGCTCGGCGTCGTCGGCTTCGGACCGAACAACCAGCCCGATCCGGCGCGCCGCGTGCTGACTTTCACCACTGCGCCGCTTGCGCAGGATTTGGAAATCGCCGGCCCGATCAAGCTCGTGTTGCACGCCTCGTCGACGCGCGCCGACATGGACTTTTTCGTCAAGCTTTCCGAGCAGCTGCCGCAATCGAGCGAGGACCGCGCCAAGGGTCTCAACCCCGCTTCATACTGGATCACCAAGGGCTGGCTGCGTGCCTCACACCACGCGCTCGATCCGCAAAAATCGACCGAGATGGAGCCGTATCACACCCACACAAATCCGGAGTCGATCGAGCCCGGCAAGATCTATCGCTTCGATATCTCAATCGAGCCGATGGCGCACCGTTTCAAGGCCGGCAACCGCATCCGCCTGGAGATCGTCAATGGCGATTCAGCGGTCACCGATGTGCTGTGGACCCATTACTACACGCCGAACAAGATCGGCGCCGACACGATCTATCATTCGGCGCAATACCCCTCAGCGCTGACTTTGCCGGTGATGGAGGGAGCCTGAGGGTCGTCCGCGTATCGGTGCCCGGGTCACTGGTGGTGACGGTCAAAGACAAAGCGGCTCAGAACATTTATCAAAAGCACGAAGCTCGTCACCAGAAAGGCCGCCGCATAAGCTAGGGCGTTTGCTTCGGCAAAAGGCTCATTGATGAACGTATAAACCGCATACGTCAGGTAGCCAATGGGTGAATGGGTGAGCCGCCCGTCCCACAAATAGTTGGACCAGCCGGCGGTGTAGAGCAGTGGCGCCGTCTCGCCGATCGAAATTGCCAGTGCCAGCATGATGCCGGTCAGAATGCCGGGCAGCACGGACGGCAGGATGATCCGCATGATGACCCGCCACTCGCCGGCGCCGAGCGCATAGCCGGCCTCGCGCAAGGCGTTAGGAACCTGTTCCAGCGCAAGCTCGGTTGTGCGGCAGATATACGGAAGGCATATGATGGCGAGGATGATCGATCCGGCTGCGACTGAGAAGCCCCAGCCCAGATAGTCGATCATGGTCACATAGCCGAAATAGCCCATCACGATCGAGGGCACGCCGACCAACACGTCGGCGAGAAAACGGATCGCCGTCGCCCATGAGGTCTGGCGATACTCGGAAATATAAATGCCCGCGCCGACACCGAATGGTACGGCAAGGAGCATGGCGCCCACGGAGAGCACGACCGTTCCCTCGATGGCGTTCAGCAATCCGCCGCCATTGCCTTGCGTGATGGTGGTGAATAGCGACAGCGACATCGCGCTGGCGCCGCGGATGGCCACAACGGCAAGTATCCACAACATCAGGATTGAAAGCAGCGCCAAACAAAACCCCGTAGTCGCCCAGCCAAGCGAACTGAACAGCCGCCGCGCCATCCTCATTTTGTGTAGCTTGGGAACCGTGGCCGACACAGTACCAGCGGGGATGCTTGCAACCGACATGATTGTCTACCTTGCTAACCGCCGTCCGGGGGACCACGCCAGCAGCATGAGCCGCGCCAAACCGTTGACGATCACCGAAATGATGCAGAGGACGAGCGCAATCTCGGCCAGTGATCGCACCGCCATTTCGGTGGGGTCCTGCAATGCGCTGTCGAGCTGCGACACGATGAAGGCGGCCATGGTCGAGATCGGCGCGTAAATGTTCGGCGGCAGATAATTAAGCGCGTTGCCGCTCACCATCAGCACCGCCATGGTCTCGCCAAGCGCGCGTCCGAGAGCAAGGAACGTGGCGCCGATCAACACCTTATTGACGTTCGGGAGAACGACTTTCCAGACCGTCTCAAACCTGGTCGCGCCGAGCCCCATGGACGCCTCGCGAATGGTCGCAGGCTGGACCACGATCGCGTCGCGCAACGTAGCGGCGATCAGGGGCACGACCATCAGGGAGAGCACAACGCCGGCCGTGAGCAGCCCGTAACCGCTGCCCGTCTCGCCGCCAAAAATAGGGATGGCCAGTCCAAGCGTTCCAGCCAGCAACGGAAAGACGTGATGCGCCAAAAACGGGATCAGGACCACGTAGCCCCACAGGCCGAACACCACGCTCGGGATAGCTGCCAGCAACTCGACGCAGAACGAAATCCACAGCCGAAACTTGCCGGACACGGCCTCGGCAAGAAAGATCGCGGCGCCGACCCCGACGGGAACCGCCAGAAGAAGGGCGATCAGCGTCGACAACAAAGTGCCTACGATTAGGAAAAGAATACCGTAATGGGCGCCAGGCTGAATTGAAACGCCGCCGAGCGTCACCGGATCGGCATACAGATTGCCGAGATTCCAGGTATTGCGAAACGCGAACTCCAATCCGTTGAATCGGATGGCGGGCCACGAATAGATCGTGAGAAAAAGCACTACGGCCGCTAGGCTTCCAGGTAATACCCCGGCGACGATGGCAAGCAATGTTCGGAACTTCATCGGTAGCTCACGGTGTTGAGAAGGTCCGCGATGGCAATGGTTGACACGTTTTCTTAGAACAAACCAGCCTAAGTGGAACCGGATGTGCGGAACGAAACACAGGGCTGCGCGCAAACCCGTCCCGGAATTGTCATCCGGGACGGGCGCGTAGACCTTAGCTTACTGGATTGAGTCGATCTGCTTTTGACTCAACTTCACGGTCGCATCCGGCAACGCGACGAAACCGACCGCCTTCAAGTAGTGCGAGGCGCCGCCGCCGTTCGGATCGATCGCCCAATTGAGGAATGCCTTGAGGGCTTTGGCGGTATCCGCGGACGTCTGCTTCTGCTTGATGATCGCGTATTCGTAGTTGATGATCGGATAGGACTGCGGGCCGGGGGCAAAGATCAGGCTGACGCGCTCGTCGGCCGGAGTCTTGGCAGTCATTTCCGATACAGCCGCACTGACGGTCGTGTCGTCGGGAAGAACGAATTTTCCGTCCTTGTTCTCTAGCATCGCCTCGCCGAGCCCCGCGGAGTCGGTGGCGCTCTTGAAGCTGATGCCGATATAGGAAATCGAGTAGGGCGTTCCTTTCGTCGCGTTGACCATGCCGGGGTTGCCGACAGCGCCGATGCCGCCCTGTACGGCGGGCCAGCTCACTGTGGTGCCGTAGCCGGGCGAATTCGACCAATCGGGCGTCGAGAACGACAGGTATTGGGTGAAGATAAAGGTGTCGCCGCTGCCGTCAGTACGATGCACCGGAACGATCCCGTTGTGCGGCAGCTTTACGCCTGGATTTATCTGGGCGATCGCCGCGTCGTCCCAATACTTTATTTTACCCTCGTAGATGCCGGCGAGAACCGGACCGCTCAGTTTCAGATGATCGTTGTTCAGGCCGGGAACGTTGTAGTTGACCATCTGAGAAGAGATGGCGAGCGGGATGTTCAACATGCCCGGATTGGATTTCATCTGCGCATTGCTCAAGTACGCGTCCGACGCGCCGATCTGCGCGATACCAGAGATGGCCTGCGAGATTCCAGTGCCGCTGCCCGTGCTTTGCGTCGTGATCTGCACATCCGGGTTCTTCTTTTGATAGTCGGGAACCCAGAGATTGAAGAGCGGGTACAACAGCGACGAGCCTGTCTCCAAGAGTCTTATCTCGGCCGCATAAGCGGCGCTGCCCACTAGCACGGCGCCTGCGGCAATTGCTGCCACGGCAGCATTGCTCAAGCGGTTAACACGTCCGGTTCTTGTGCTCATGTCTCACCTGTTGCTGATTAATCGGCGATTGAAGTCGAGAACTTCGACATCCTTGGCTGTGGCCTCCCCGCAGCCATAGGTACGCAGTCATGGGTACGACGGGGGCCGTTGGCCACGCCGCGGTCGGATGCGGCTCCTGTTATGGATTGCGCGGTTGCTCACCGGGGGCCGTAATGGCCGCCCTTCTATGAAAGGGTCGACCCCAATTTTGTGACGAGTATGTTTCAGTTATATGACAGAACCGGAAATGGGGTGCGGCAGGCGGTCGCTCGCTGGATGCGGGACTGATTGGGACTGAAAAATCGATGGTTCTTGTGGACCTGATCTGCACGTGCTGCGAGCGTCCGGAGAAAGCGCTCGCGATGCGAGGGCCGCGCTCTTCTTCGTCTCTCAGCGATGGCTCGCATCCAACAAAACGCGGTTCGTTCTGCTGATCGACGATGTCGCGCTCGACCGCCTGCCAGGCGCGGCATCAATGGCTTGGTGGCGGCCAACTCTCTTCAACGGGCCTCAAGCCGCCAAGGCGTCAAGTCGCAGTGACGCATGGACTTAGGTGGCAATTCGTACCATGCTGCCTGAAGAGCGTCGGTGCCGCGGGAGCGTGGCTTAAACGGCGCCATCAATAATGGCTTCAGGATCTCCGCCGAAGGGGGCCTGACATATCAAGGGGAGGAGAGCGCCATGTCAACGGGTGGCGAGAAGCCGACCGGGCAGCCGATCAACTGGGCGATAACCGCTACTGTGTTCTTCGCCGGCAGCGTGCTGCTCTGGGCCGACCGCACCAATTTCAGCGTCGCCGCTGCGGCCTGGGCCAAGGAGTACGCCTGGAAGCCGGCAACCATCGGTATGATGCTGAGCGCCTTCTCGCTCGGCTATCTCATTCTGCAGCCGGTTGGCGGCTGGATCGCCGACAAGGTAGGCGCTCGCCGGACGCTGGCCGGATCAATGGCCGGCTGGTCGCTCTGGGTTATATTGACGCCGCTCGCGCCGTCGGTGCTCTGGCTCACCGCCACGTTCCGTGTGCTGCTGGGAGCTTTCGAAGGACCGTATATTCCGGCCAGCGTCGCCGCGGTGGCGCGCGCCATTCCTTCGGTCACCAAGCGCGGTCGTTTCTCCGCCTTCGTACAATCCGGAGCGCAATTGGGGCCGGCGGCCGGCGTGTTCTTCGCCGGAATTATCTTGAGCGCCACCGGATCGCCGGCGTGGATATTCATCATCTTTGGCCTCATCGGCCTGGTTTCCGCCGCCGCCTGGTGGACCTACGCGCGCAACTTCGACGATCCGCTGCCGAAAGGCGCGCAGGCGGAAACCGCCGAGGCCAAGGATCGCGCGGCGCAAGCCCCAGTGCCCAATCGTCTCTTGCTTACCAGCCCCGCGTTGTGGCCATTTTATATCGGCTATTTCGCGCTGCCGTACTGCCAGTATCTGTTCCTGACCTGGCTGCCACAATATCTGAGCCACTACCGTCATATCCCGCTCATCCAGGCGAGCGCCCTTTCCGCGCTGCCGTTCCTGGTCGCTTTCGTCGCTTCGAATTTCACCGGATGGGCCATGGACTGGATCGCTGCGGCGGGCTGGACCAAAGGCGGCTTCCACCGCAAACTTTTTGTTGGCCTCGGCGCGTTGATCTATGCGGTGACCACGCTCATCGCCGCGACCACGGACTCCAATGTGCTTGCTGTGACGATGATCATCATCGCCAATGCCGGCCTGTCGTTCTATGTGGTGCCGTACTGGACGACATGCACCGATATCGCGCCGAACCAGACCGGGACGTTGGGCGGCTTGATGAATTTCTTCGGCATCATCGGCGCCACGCTGTCCCCCTATGGGACCGGCCTTATCGCGCAACAGACGGGAGCGTTCGTGGCGCCGCTTGTTCTCGCGGTCTGCATCATGGTGGTCGCCGCGGCTACCATGATCCTGTTCTTCCGCTACAGGCCGTTGAGCGAACTCGTTGGTGAAGCGCCGGGAGAGATGAAGCTCGCCGCCTAGAGCATGATCCGGAAAAGGGTGGAGCGGTTTTCCGAAAAGATTATGCGCAAACAAAGCGATAAAGCGCGATGATGATTCATCCTCAAATCATCGCGCTTTAGTGTGGCGGTTCAGCCGCTCAAGTAAGATCCTCTGTCTACCAGGGGCGCCGCTCATCCACGGGCGGCGCTCCAGCCAGCAGCATGTCGATGACGAATTGACCTCGCCGCGCGATGGCATAACCTCGCGGCTCGCGCCCTGATACCGTGTGCCATTGCGGAGACGACAACATGAAGCTCGGCTTCTTCATCATGCCGGTGCATCCGGTGACGCGGAATTATGCCGAGACGCTGCGTGAGGA
>JASHVN010000450.1 GCA_030044555.1 Xanthobacteraceae bacterium
CTTTTCGTCGGCCGCTGGTGCATTCTGACGCCGCCGGAGGGGACCGACGCCGGCGCCGTCGAGCGGCTCGCGGCGTTCTGGCGGGCGCTTGGCGCCAAGGTGGAATCGATGCCGCCCGCGCACCACGATCTGGTGCTGGCGATCACCAGCCATCTGCCGCATCTGATCGCCTATACGATCGTCGGCACCGCCGACGAGCTTGCCGAGGTGACGCGCTCTGAGGTGTTGAAATTTTCCGCCGGCGGCTTTCGCGACTTCACCCGCATCGCCGCCTCCGATCCCACCATGTGGCGCGACGTGTTTCTGGCCAACAAAGACGCCGTTCTGGAAATGCTCGGGACCTTCAACGAGGACCTGGCGAAGCTCACCCGCGCCATCCGCCGCGGCGACGGCGAAGCCTTGTTTGCGCATTTCGCGCGCACGCGGGCGATCCGCCGCGGCATCGTGGAAATCGGTCAGGATTCGCCGGCGCCGGATTTTGGCCGCACGCATTCCGAGCTTCCGGTCGCGCCGCTGCCCCGCCCCTACGCCGCGCAGGGGGATGAGTAGTCGCACTGACGATTGATCGTCAGAGCGCATCCCGCCGAAGAAACCGATCGCTGCGCAACGAAGTTCGAAGCGCCGCGCCGTCACCCTCAATCACTCCGACGCCAAAACCTTTCCGTGCTGCGGCTCGTTTTGCGCGAGAACGCGCCGGCATCGATGGCGTTCATCGCCATAATCATTGCCTCGCTTGCCGTGTTAACGTCGCTGCCGGTGACGAATTCCTGCATTTTGGTGCGGCTGGTGGCAACCAGCGCGCGTCCGCTGGTGCGCCGCACGCGCGCGCGCCATTTTCCCGGCTGCCGCTCGAACGCCGTGACGATAAATTGCTTGTACTCCATCGACACGACCCGCGAAAATTTTGCATTTGCGCGGGCGCAACATCGTCTGGCGCGGGTAAGCAAAACCTTGCGTCGACCTTAGAAACTCTGTGTCAGAGAGGTCTTGGTAAATTCGCAAGAGGGGCGGCTTTCGCTCAACGCGACAGAGAAAGAAGAAATCACTCTGCCGCGGCTTCGCCCATCGCGCGCTGCTCGATAACAAGTCTTCGAAACAAGTAATGTGAGCTGGGCTCCCTTCGCTACGACAGCACCCCCGGTAAAGCGTGCGCTCTATAGCGGGACGAGATTTGATCGGATCGTCATGCCCGCGCTTGACGGGCACCCCGTCGCGCATCGCGCGATGGGGACCCGACGCGGGCATCCACGTCTTAATGCCGCGCCAAAACAAGGGCGTGGATGGCCGGAACAAGTCCGGCCATGACGGCCTCTGTCAAACCTAAAATCATCATGCTCTAAGCGCGGCTCAGGCAGTGCTCACTGTCGAGCCTCCGCGCCGACTCGGCTACGCCGCGATCCATGTCAGCCAGCGCCAATTCGCGCCGCATTTTCGACTGCTCGAAGCCGTGCATGCCGAGCTGCCATTGCAGCGCAACCACCGCTCCCTTGGTGGGCTGCAGCAGCGCCAGCGCGCCGAACACAATGACTGGCAGCCAGATCAGGTATTGCAGCCAGATCGGCGGTGCGTAGATCACTTCGACGATCAGCAGCGCCGGCACAACCAGGTGGCCGATCACCACGATGACCAGATAGGCGGGAAAATCATCGGCACGGTGATGCCGGTATTCCTCGCCGCAGGCCGGACAATGGTCGACGACTTTGAGAAACTTCCCGAACAACCTGCCATGGCCGCAATTTGGGCAGCGCATGGTAAAGCCGCGCCACAACGCGCGAGGCAGTGAGACGGGCTCCGATGGGCTTTCCACGACAATGACTCCTTGACCTCACGTCATCCATACACTATGGATGATACGCCATACATTCCAGAACAATTTGGCCGGATTGCATGGACTGGATCCCTACACTTTCCGAATGGTCGGGGCCTGCCTTCACCCGCATCGTCGATGCACTGGCGGCCGACATCGTCAGCGGTCGGCTCAAGCGCGGCGAACAGCTCCCGACGCATCGCGCGCTGGCGGGCACCTTGGGGCTCGATCTCACCACAGTGACGCGCGCCTACAACGAGGCGCGCCGGCGCGGGCTGATCGAGGCGCTGGTCGGACGCGGCACTTTCGTCTCTGAAACCACCGCGCGCACACGGGAGAACATTCCGCACACGGTCAAGATCGATCTTTCGATGAACATTCCACCGCAGCCGGTGGAGGCGAGCCTCGATGTGCATATCGCGCAAGGCTTCAAGGCTATAGGGGAAGCGGCCGGCTTCAGCGCCTATCTGAATTATCAGCCGCCCGGTGGCAGCGACGATGAGCGCGCGGTCGCGGCGCACTGGCTGCGCCGGCGCATACCGGCGGCGCAGCCCGAACGCCTGATCGTTTATCCGGGCAACCAGGCGATCGTGTTCAATACCTTGCTGTCACTCGCATCACCGGGAGACGTTGTGCTGACCGAAGCGCTGACCTTCCCGGGTATGAAAGCCGCTGCCGAAATGCTCAAGCTGCGTCTCGTCGGCGTCGCCATGGATGCCGACGGCGTGCGGCCGGACGCGCTCAAAGCCGCCTGCAAAGCGCACAAGCCGAAGGCGGTCTATCTCATCCCGACGCTGCACAATCCCACGACCGCAACCTTGCCGCCGAAGCGGCGCGAGGCGATTGCCGACATCATCCGGGCAAGCAAAACCGTCCTCATCGAGGACGACGCCTACGGCTGGCTCGAACCCGGCATATCGCCGATCGCCAATCTGATACCGGAACGCACCTATTTGGCGATCGGCCTGTCCAAATGCATCGCGCCGGCCTTGCGGGTTTCGTATCTCTTGCTACCGGATGCGGCGGCAGAACAGGCGCTGCGCAATGCTCTCGCAGCGACACTGCAGATGCCGCCGCCGCTGATGGTGGCACTCGTCACGCACTGGATCCGATCGGGAATTGCCGACAAGATCATACATGCGATCCGCAACGAGAGCGCCGGACGCCAGCGCCTCGCCGCCAAGTTTCTGAAGGGGATGCCCTATGCGGCCGGCGCGCACGGGCATCATCTCTGGCTGCCGCTGCCGCCGCGCTGGAATCGGATGGATTTTCTAGGCCGGGTTTTGGACCGCGGCCTGGCTTTGGTGGGCGACGACGCCTTCGCGGTCGATCCAGCATCGCCGCCCGCGGTGCGCGTGTCGCTCGGTGCGGCGCGCACGCGCGCCGAACTGGCGCAAGCGCTGCAGTCGCTGGCCGAGACGTTGAAGTCGCCGACGCAGAGCGTGCAGGTTGTTTAGAGCAATGTCCGATCGACTTGGCACAGCATCGTCATTGCGAGGAGCCCGAAGGGCGACGAAGCAATCCAGAAATCGATATTCGCGGCTCTGGATTGCTTCGCGGAGCCTGTCATCAGACCGCGCGACTTCGCGCGGGTCCGTTGGCTCGCGATGACGATTCAATCTGATCGGACTGCGCTCCAGGAGGCCAGCACGCAAACCGCCCTCCCCCAGATCGCGGAGAGGATTAAAAATCA
>JASHVN010000451.1 GCA_030044555.1 Xanthobacteraceae bacterium
CTGACGTACGCTCACTCACTGGCGCTCACTCACTGGATTGTCCTCGAAGGCAAGCATTTTTCGAAACACGCGTATTTTTCGAACGATGACACCGCAAAGTCGCGCAGGATGCGCTCGATCTTTCCGCGCGTGCGGTCGTAATGGGAAATTCCGTGATCGTGCCTGCCGGGGTCTGCACGCTGTGCGGTTCGTATCGGCCCGTGGCCAGGCCGCCGGTCTGGTGACGGGCGGAAAAGACCGAGGAATCGTACCGGTAGCCGGCCTCCGCCAGCTTGTCGAAGAACCACGGCGTGCGTTCGGTCACGGAGAATGCCGGGGCGCGGTAGCCGTGAACCGGACGGCCGGAAATGTCTTCAAGGAGTTTCCGCGAATCGAGCGCATCCTGATGAAATTCGGCCGGCGACATTTCGTACACCAGCCGATGAAAATAGCTGTGCGATGCGATTTCGTGGCCGGCGGCCACGGCTTCGCGGACCAGATGCGGAAAGCGCCTGGTAAAATAGCCAAGGAAGAAGCAGGTCGCTGTGGCGCCGCCATCCGCCAACAGCTCGAGCAAACCGCGAAAATTGCGTTCGACGCGGCTTTCGATCCGGTCCCATTGCGACGGGGGAGGCTCCAATCCGGTCCCGGAGAGATTGAACCAATCCTCGACATCGATTGAGAAAATGCTCTGCGGCATGGCTAGTGGTCCGATTCTAACATTCGCATCGGGGTTCGGCGGGCTCTTATGCGAATGTTAGGGTCAAAACTCATAAGCCTCGGTCGTTTCCCGCCGTCGATCGCAATGGCCATCCTCGTTGCCTCGGAAAGACCTGCAGCCATTGTGATCGACGGCCCTCTCCGATCGTCGCTTTGGTGGCCGCCGATCAACAGTGGCGGCCTGCCTTATGGGTTTTGACCCTAGTGTGGTGGATTTGAAGTTCCTAAGATCCGGCGGCAAACTCGAGTAGGAACTTCAAACCCAAAAAACCACACTAGAATCATTAAATTGCTAGTGTCCCTTTGATTCCGAAGTTCGCATCAAAGCAGCCGCCAGCACATGCGAACTTCGGAATCGGGACACTAGCCGTCTCGCAGGCGCGGGGCACGCTGCGCGGTTGTGCACAAGGTATCCAATCGCTGTGAGCTCGACCGACTACCCCGTCCCTCCGCGCGTCCGCTTCCGCATCGGCGTCAGCGGCCATCGTGGGCCGCCGAAATTTCCGCTGGACGCCGAGGCGCCGGTGCGCGCCGTTGTCGAGCGCATTTTCAAGATTGCGCTCGAAGAGGGGCGCAGAGCCGAAAGCGCCTATCGCGCATGCGCCCCGGCGGGCGATGCCTTTACGGCAGCCAAGACGCCGCAGGCAACCGATGCCGCGGGCAATGGCGCCGATTTCGTCGTTGTTTCTTCGCTCGCCGAAGGCGCAGATCGTCTGGTCGCCGAGGCTGGACTTAAAGCGGGCTTTACACTCGAATCGGTTCTTCCATTCGGCCGGGCCGAGTACCGCCGCGATTTCGAGACGAAGGAATCGCAGGCCGCCTACGACGCGCTGCTCAAGCGCGCCGGCGCCGTGTTTGAACTGGACGGTAAGCGCGATGATAGTCCCCGCGCCTACGAAGCCGCCGGCCTCATCATGCTGGCCAATACCGATCTCCTCATCGTTATCTGGGACGGCATGCAGGCTTCCGGCATCGGCGGCACCGCCGAGATCGTCGACCGCGCAATTGCCGACGGAGTTCCCGTTGTCTGGGTCGAACCGATCAACCCGGACGCAGTGCGTCTGTCCTGGTCGTCCGGCGGCGAGGTGCCGGCTGCGAACGCCTATGCGCGGCCGGCGGCAACGTTCCATCCCGCGGACGAAACCGCGCTGGCGGCGGCGATGAAGGAAATCCTGGGATTGCCGATGCAATCCGAGGCGCAGAATTCGCTCAAGCGGTATCTGAACACGAAAGAACGCCGCTGGAATTTTTGCCCGTGGTATTCGCTGCTGTCGTGGGCGTTTGCCGGGCGTCCGCTGCAACGCGGCGACTTTTATCTGCCGCCGGCCGTCGCCGATACTGCCGACAAATGGCAGAGCTATCTGACCATTCTGCCGCGCGACCGGGCGCAGCGTCCGGCGATCGAAAATATCCTATTGCCCGCTTGCGCCGTCGCCGATCATCTCGCGAATTATTATTCGCTGGTCTATCGCAGCACCTATGTGTTCAATTTCTCATTTGCCGCAATTGCGGTTGTTATAGCGCTCGGCGGGATTTTCATTCACGACCCGGCGATCAAGAGTTACCTGGTGATCGCCGAACTGGCGATCATCGTCGTCGTCCTTATAACCTGGCTTTACGGCCACCATCGGCAATGGCACCAGCACTGGCTTGAATGCCGCCGCCTTGCCGAATGCGTGCGGCACTTGCGCATCTTCGCCCCGCTTGGGATCGGAGGATCGTCGGCGCGGCCGCGCCGCTCTCTTCACAGTAGCGAGGAGGACTGGATCGACTGGTATGGCTGGTCGCTGCGCCGCCTCTTACCCCTTCCCGACCGCGTCGTCGCCGGCGATTATCTGCAGAAAATACGCGACGCCGTCAGGAAAACCGAAATCGAGGACCAAATCCGCTACCACAGGGCCAATGCCGAGCGGATGGACAGGCTCGATCATAGAATTCATCTGAGCGGACAGCTCCTGTTCGCAGCCACGGCCGCGCTCTGCATCATATTTGTCGGCTCGAAATGGTCGGGCGTTCTCGATGACGTCACGCCATCCGCGCGCGATCTGGTGCTCAGCACCGTTACCTTTCTCACCGCGCTCTTGCCCACGCTGGGCGCTGCGCTTGCCGCGATCCGCGCGCAAGGCGATTTCAGAACGTTGGCCGAGCAATCGGCGCGGACCGCCAAAAGGCTCGCGGCTCTCGACACAGTACTGGCTGTAGAAGAACCAAGCTTTGCCGAGCTCACGGGCCGCATCGAGCAGTTGTCGGACGTGTTGATGGCCGACCTGCGCGCATGGCACACGATTTTCCAGACCAGGCCACTCGCCTTGCCGGCCTGAAGGCATCGAATGGGCGCCGGCTGTGGCACGATCGCCACGGTTTGGCGGCGGCTCCGCTCGGCCAAGCACCAGCAACATATAACATATTGACGGCTCATCGTGCCCATGCACAATCCCTGAGAGGGCAAAGACCTGTATGTGGCATCGCGTGTTGCCGGTTTAGGTCGCGTGGGGGGTGCTATGTGGCTGCGGGTGTTGCTCGCCGGCGGATTGCTCGCCGGCCTGCTCAGTGCGTGCGCGGTGGTCGATCCGGTCGATCGACGCTATGACACCATCGGTCGCAGTTTGGCCAAGGCCCGCGACGAATCCATATTCCTAAATCTCGTCCGCGCCAGTCACGACTACCCGCTCGCCTTCACCACCATCGCCAACGTGACGCCGTCGATGAGCAACACGTCGTCATTCGCGCTGCCGTCGTTCAGTCTCGGGCCGCCAAATTGTTTGCCCAGCTTCGGCCCCACGGGTGCTCTCACCGGCCGTGCATGCAGCTTCCCAACCGGAATACCCGGAGCGTCCGTCGGCGTCAGCAATTCGACTGCATCAAATTCCACCGCGATCAGCACGAACTTCAACGTGGCGACGCAGGAAACCGGCAGTTTCTATGACGGTTTTCTAAAACCCATCGATCTGCAAACGCTGGACTATTTCATCCGCCAGGATTATCCGCGCGAGCTTCTGTTCTGGCTGTTCGCGGACTCGTTTCAGCTCAGCGGGCCGGGCACTCATGATCTCGGCTATGAATACCAGCCGCCGGTGACCTACGGCTGCCCGGAAAGCGACAAGCGGCAGATGTGCTTTCGCGAGTGGGTTTGGGTGGCAGTCCTAACCGGCCTGACGGTTGAGGAGAAAACAATCGAAAAGCCGGAATCCGGAGGCGGAGGCGGCGGCGGTGTGCGCGGCGATTCCGGCAAGTCCCCCGAGGACAACGGCGGGCCGAAGTCCGGCAAAGCCGAAACCGTCGTCGTGGCGAGGTTTTGTTTCAGCGACGTGCTGGAGCACCAGGCCCGAGTTCAGATGGGACGGGCGATGGCCACTGAAATGGTGGCCAAATATTTGAACTTCCCATTCTCTCCCAGTCCGCGATGCGGCACCTGGACCGACGCCCAGGCGCAGGCCGATTCAGAAAAGCCGCAGCCCGATACTTTCAACTTCAACGTCGGGCCGCTCAAGTTCCGCGTCGTGCCGCGTTCGGCATACGGCGTCTTCGAGTTTCTTGGAACTGTGATCAAAATGGAGACTCAGGGTCTCGAGCCGTCGGCCAACGCCTATCTTCCGCCGCCGCCGCGGGGCCGCCCCGACGAGGCCGCTCCGCCGCGGCTGCTGACGACGGACAACGAGCTGCTGCTCGACATCGCGCTGAGCTCCGGAGGAGGAGGCGGAGGCGGAGATTGCTTCTCGCACACCTGGTTCTACGACGGCGATTATTGCGTCCCGCAAAGCGCCACGAACACCAAGCGCATTTTCAGCTTGCTGGCGCAACTGATCGCGATCGAAACCCAGGCCTCAGACCTTTCCATCACGCCCGTGGTGCGCGTGATCCAGTAGCGGCCGGCGGAAGACTGATATTTTGCCTTGAGCACGATCCCGAAAAAGCCTGCCCCGGACTTGATCCGGGGTAGATACCGGTTTTCGGAAAAGATCATGCTTGAACAGTAAGCTAAAGCAGAATGATGATTCAAATAAAAGTCATTCCGCTCTAGCGAGCAATATCCGATCAAACTGGTACAACAGAGTCGTCATTGCGAGGAGCCCGAAGGGCGACGAAGCAATCCAGACAGCATCGTTTGCGGCCCTGGATTGCTTTGCGGAGCTTGTCATCGGGCCGGCCACTTCAGGCCGGACCCGTTGGCTCGCAATGACGCCTCGATCTGATCGAACGCCGCCTCAGCCGGCGGCAACCGACCCGCGCCCATAGCCCCAGCCGCTTGCCGAGGGCGATCGCTTGCCCGCCTGAGCGTACGAGCCGTTCTTGGCTTTGGGCATCGCCTGGGGCGCAAAGTCCGCTGCCGCGGCGCTTGCACCGGCGGAGGCTGCTCCTGCGTCGATCTTGAAGAACGCAACCCGCTGATCCATCGTCGTCGCCTGCTGCTCAAGCGCCTTCGCGGTCGCGGCGTTCTGTTCAACCAGCGCCGAATTCTGCTGGGTGGCCTCATCCATCTGCGAGATGGCCTTGTTGACCTGCTCGATCCCGCTGGATTGTTCGGCGCTGGCGGTGGCGATACCGGCAACGATCTCGGCGACTTCCTTGATCGCGTTCACGATCTCGCCCAGCGCCGTGCCGGCTCTGTTGACCAGACCGACGCCTTCCTGGACCTTGCCGTTGCTGTTGGTGATAAGGTCCTTGATGTCTTTCGCCGCCTGCGAGGAGCGCTGCGCGAGCGTGCGTACCTCCGACGCCACCACCGCGAATCCGCGGCCGGCTTCGCCAGCCCGCGCCGCCTCTACGGCGGCATTGAGCGCCAGCAGATTGGTCTGCCGTGCAATTTCGTCGATCACCCCGATGATGTCGGAAATCTTGCTTGATCCCGCCTCGATCTCGGCCATCGCAGCGACCGCCTTTGCGACCACTTCGCCGCCTCGATCAGCGACCTCGCGCGCCTTGTCGGTCGAATCATTGGCCTGCTGCGCGTTTTCCGCGTTCTTCTTCACCGTTGCGGCGATCTCTTCCATTGTTGCCGAGGTTTCCTCCAAGCTCGCGGCTTGCTCCTCGGTGCGCTGGGACAGATCCGTGGTGCTGGCCGAAATCTCGGCGGACGCGCTGGTGACCTCGCGTGCCGCCACCTTGATTTCGCCGATGGTTTGACCGACGCGCTCGGCCGCCCGATTGGCGTTATCCTTCAACTGAGCGAAATCGCCGCGATATTCCGCGATGATGCGGCTGGTCAGATCACCGTCGGCCAGTCCCGAGAGCATCTGCACGAGATCATGCAGCGCCTTGCCGACGTTGTCGCAAAGCGAATTGATCATGGTGCCGACATTGAGGATCATGCCGGTTTTGCCGTCGAGCGCGACACGTTTTGAGAAATCGCCGGCGGCCGCGGACTGGACAATACCGCCCACCGTGGCCTGGAATTCGTCCGCCATTTTGGCCATCGCCGCTTCGCGCTCCGACTCGGCGAGCTTATCCCGCTCAGTGCGCTGTTCGGCTTCGCGCCGGGCGGTCTCCTGGCGCGCGACGTCGGCACGCCGCTCCTGATCGGCCTTCTCGGCGGCTTCATGCTGCGCCTTCTCCGCAGCCTTGACCTTGAATTCCTCCACCGCCTTGGCGATGTTGCCGATCTCGTCTTTGCGGCCCAGGCCAGGCAGCACGACGCCAAAGTTGCCCTCGGCAAGTTCCTTCATGCTCTTGGTCAGATCGGTGATCGGGTTTGACACGGAGCGGGCCACGAAGAAGGCGAACAGAGCGCCGAACAGCAGCGCCACAGCGCCAATGATCTTTTGAAAGAGCATCGTGCTGTCGATCGACCCCTCGACCTGAGTTTTCGTTGTGCTGAAATTATCCTGCAGTTCCTGCCTTGCCCTCGCGATCGTCGCCTGCATTTGCGCGATCTGCGGCGCGACCTTGTTGGAATAGAGGTCATGGGTCTCATGCTCTCGCGCCACGGCATCTTTGACCGTCGTATAGAAGTCGGCCACCGCGGCCTTGAGCGGCCCGACCAGAGCGCGAATATCGGGCGAGCCGGTCGTTTGCAGGGCCGCGACCGTCGCCGTCACCCTGGCTATCGCTTGGCTCAAGTCCGGCAAGCTATCCACATTCGGCAGGATTTGAGCGCGCATGCTGACCACGCGCACCATCGCCAACTGTGCGTCGAGCTTCAGCGCGAGCATCGTGAGCGACTGATCCGATCCTGCTTCAAGCTTTTTGATCATCGCGTCGGAGGTTGCCGCCAGCGCACCGCCGGCTTTCGACAATTTGGTCTGCGCCGCATCGATACGCTTGACGTCGTCGAACAGCGTCTGTGTCGTCTGCTGCGTGCTGTTGACGGCATCCTCGACGTCCCTGAACATCCTCTTCCGCTCGGGCGACGGCGTCTGCTGCTCCGCGGCCTGCAGCGTCGACAGGACGTCGGTCGCCACTTCTTCATTCTCTTTCATCGCGGCCGGGTCGTGATCGTACGCGTATCGAAGCGCGGTCTGCCCCAATTTCTCCAGATAGCCCTCGGCGCGCATGGCCCGCGTCGCATTGTCGGCGATGCCATTCATTCTGGTGACCGAATCACCGACGTCGCTGAAGACATTCGTGCAGTAAACGACAAGGCCGAGCGCAACGAGCACGAGAATGCCGAAGCCGCCGTAGAGCTTGAGTTTGATGGACATCATCGTTTCCTTCGGTTTGCCGCGGCGTGCACCACTTATCCGCCGGCCGCCAGTCGAGGAAGCGGCGGCTGGGTCGTTGCGCCCTCCCCGTCATTTTGGTCTGCAACAAGACGATCGAGATCGATCAAGGCGATCATTGCATCTTCGACCGTCACCAATCCGGACAAAAAGTCGGTTCGACCGTCCCGCGACAAACGCGGCACGGATTGGATTTGCGCGGCATCGGCCGAAATGATGTCCAGCACCCGGTCGGCCAGCAGGCCGGCGGTTTTCCCGTGGACTTGCACGATGATGACGATGTGCGTCGGCGTAGCGTCGGTCAGCCCTTGGGCGAAACGACAGCGCAGATCGATGATCGGCACCATGACGCCACGCAGGTTCAATACCCCGCGCAAGTAGTCCGGTTGCCGCGGCAGCCGGGTGATGCCCGACCAGCCTTTGATTTCCTGCACCGCCATGATGTCGACGCCGTACTGATCGCTGCCGATCGCAAAGCTGATGAATTGAACGGAAGCTTTGGCGTGGGCGTGCGATGCAGCGCTGCCGGGAGAAGCTATTGCGGTACTCATTCCAGACGACTCTTCATCTACTTTATCAAAGCAGACGAACGGAGCGCGTTGTTTGACGGCGCGCTTGTGGCGTTTTCTGGAATAATCCTAGGCAACTCTCCTATAGATTTGATTAACGCTGCCGCGCGCGCTTTTCAGAAACCGCATATCGCGCTCCAGTTGAGCCCGATATCTTTCCCTCATCCGGCCCTGGTGCGGCTTTGATTCAGAAGTCTGCATAACGCGCCCGCGGCGATAATGATGCGGACTTCTGAATCTTCACACGCGGCGGCGGAGCGGGCCGCTCCACCAGCCTTGGGATTGTCTCGGCGGCGCGAATTTCCTAATACCTGCCGAGCCAGATCGAGGCGAGCACCCGGGAGGAATTGACGATGGAGTTAAAGTCGACGCGGCGGATTGTGACCGGCCACGACGCCAAGGGCAAAGCGGTGGCGCTGTCCGATGAGCCGGTCAAAGCCATCCAGCGCAGCGCTGGCGGCAATGGCATGACTCTCCTGTGGGTCACGAGCGAATCGCCTGCGGACCTTTCGAGTTCGGCCGATCGCGCGCAGACCAAGGTGGGCGTGCCGCCGCCCGACAGTGGCACCATCTTCCGCATCGTCGACTTCGCCCCGACCCCGACCGGCGGTTACGGCGCGGTGGATCACCACCAGATTCTGCGCAACATGGGCATCGACCCGGCAACGCAAGGCTACACGCGGCACGAGAATACTCATCGAACCCGTACGATCGATTACGCCCTCGTGCTCGAAGGCGAGATCGACATGCTGCTCGACGATACCGAGGTGCATGTAAAGGCCGGCGACATGCTCGTGCAGCAAGGCACCAATCATGCCTGGGTCAACAACAGCGGCAAACCGTGCCGCATCGCTTTTATCCTGATCGACGGCAAAATGCCGCCGGCGTGGGAGCAAGGATGGAAGCCGTAAGGGACGCTGAAGTCGATTTGAGGCCGAATGCACCCGCACTGATGGCTGGTCTTTGGACCTTGATCCAATTCGATTGAATCGGATCAAGCTCTAAATTTTTCCTTTGAGCATGATCCCTCGGGTCAAGCCCGAGGGCATGCTTATCCGAAAACCGGTTTCCACTTTTCGGGATCACGCACTAGCTAGGTCACCACGGCAATCTCGCAGACCAGGCCCTCTTCACGCCAATCGAAGTCAAGCTCGCCGTTGCATTGACCGCAGATCATGCGCTCCATGACGCGCGTGCCGAAACCCTGCCGGCTGGGCGGCGATACCGGCGGCC
>JASHVN010000452.1 GCA_030044555.1 Xanthobacteraceae bacterium
CGCGCCGACGAGGGCTATCTGCTGCCGATCGGCGACTACAAGGGTTATGGGCTGAGCCTCATCATCGGCATCCTGGCCGGCGCGCTCAATCGCGCCGCGCTCGGACGCGATGTCGTCGACTTTGTCAAAGAGACGGGCAAGGCGACAAACACCGGACACGCCATCGCGGCCATCGCCATCGAGGCCTTCATGCCGCCCGCGGATTTCAAGCGCGCGATCGATCAGGTGATCCGCGACATTCGCAACTCGCAGCGGCTGCCGGGCGTGGAGCGCATCTGGCTGCCCGGCGAGCAGACCCATACGAAGTTGCTGGATCGCCGCGCCCACGGCATACCGATGCCGAAAAGCCTGCGCGACAGCCTCGATGCCGTGGCACGCGAGCTCGACATCGCGCCGTTGGAGTGAGCCCAACGCGCGTCATCGCGAGGAGCGAATAGATCGACAGATCGAACTCAGTCCTCGATGGCCTCAAAACCAAGCCGCGTAAGACGCTCGATGTTGTCCTTCATGGCTTTGAGCTGTTCCGGGGCGTGCCCCCGCCAATCCATGACCTCGCCCGTGACCCGCAACGCATGTCGGGAGCGGTATGATTTCGTCGGATTGCCCGGGTACTTTTTGTCCGTCAGATTAGGATCATCTTCAATCGGGCCGCTTGGTTCCACGATGTAGATTCGGCCGGGCCCTTCACCGAGCGCCAGTTCGGCGCCCCAAATGGCCGCATCCAGCGTGGCGGTCAGATAGACGTAAACCGCCTTCTTCCCCTTGCCGAAGTTCGAGTTGAATCCAAGCTCGATCAGGTCGCCCGGCCTCAGGTCGGCTCTTGTGCCATGGTAGAATCGCCGTGAACTCAAGTCTTCTGTGACAGCCATTAAAGCTGCTTCCCCATAAAGCTGCCGCCCATAAACCCGCTGCCACGGCGCTTGTTAAACGGCAGACGGCGAGAATGACTTTTGGATTACACAACGTCCGCTTTGCCTGGAAGCGACCCGATCGCCGCGTCGCCGCGAGATTGTGCGAAGCGCCATCTGCGACATCGGTTCATCTGTATGCATGTGAGGGGCTGGCGTAGCCTTCGTTTTCAGAACTACCCAGAAAGGCGCCGCCTCCCAGGCCGCACCGCCGGCTGACGCTCCCGTGGCGCTCCCTGGACGCTCTGGCTCGAGGCAATATCGCATTATCGGAGCGCTCGATGCAGGCCATCGATACGCTTTATCAGGAGCACCTGACGCGCCGGACACTTCCCTCGCGTGACACGATTGAGCGGCATATCGGCCGCATCACCGACCAAAGCCTCGCGAGCGCGGTTGCCGGCCGGCTGGCCTGTGCTCTGCCCAGCGCCGAGGCGCTCGATTATCTGCGCTGCCATCTGCGGGCGCCTCTGCTGGCGGTGGCTGCGGGCACCGGTTTCTGGGCCTACTGCCTGCGCCAAGTCCACGGGATCGAAGCTGTCGCCACCGACCTGTTTGCGCCGGAGCACAATCCTCGTTTTCAGCGGCCGGGCTGGTATCCGGTGCAGCCGATGGGCGTGCTGGAGGCATTGCGCCTTTACCCGGACCGCGACGTACTCGGCGTCTGTCTGCCGCCCGGTCTCAGTCTGCAACAAATATATGAGGCCGCCCCCGAGGCGGCCTTCCGTCAGCTCTTCGTCGTCGGCTACTTCTCGCGCGAGGCTTTCGGCGGCGGACGCGAGGGCATCATGTCCGAGGCCCATAGCCTAAAGTTCAGGCGGGTGGACTGCATTGCTCGTTGGGGCCTGGAGACGCCGGACCGCGAGACGGTCTTGATCCACGTCTGGCGTATGTGACTAAAGCAAGCGTAGGGTGGGCAAAGGCGCGAAGCGCCGTGCCCACGCGTTCTGACAAACAGAAAGTCTCGTGGGCTTCGCTGCGCTCAGCCCACCCTACATTATCCTTAAGGAGCAGAAATGTCCGCGCGAACACCAGTCGGACTCGTCGGCATCGGCTTGATGGGCGAAGTCTGCGCGCACCGGCTCATCGCGGCGGGATTTTCGGTGATCGGCTTCGACATCGATCCGGCGAAGAACAAACGCCTCGATAACATCGGCGGCCGCGCCGGCTCGCTCGCCGAGATCGCGCAAACATGCGATCCGATCGTGCTCGCCGTCTTCACCACCGATCAGGTCGAGGACGTGGTTGAGCGCGCGCTATTGCCCGCAGCGGCTGGCAAGATCGTGCTCTGCACCTCCACCTGCGATCCCGACCGGATCGCGGCTTTGGCCGGACGCGTCGCCAGCCGGCTGCGCTTTCTGGAAACGCCGGTGTCGGGAACGAGCGAGCAGGTCCGCCGCGGCGAAGGCGTCGGCTTGATTGGCGGCGATGCGGCCGTCGCCGCGGCCGCCGCGCCCGTGCTCGACGCGCTGTTTCCGACGCGCTTCCACATCGGCAAGGCCGGCGACGGTGGCCGCGCCAAGCTCGCCATCAATCTCATCCTCGGGCTCAATCGCATGGCGCTCGCCGAAGGTTTGGTGTTTGCGGAGCGGCTCGGGCTGGACCCGGCCGCCTTCCTCAAGGTCGCCCGCGCCTCGGCGGCGTCTTCGCAGGTCATGGACACCAAGGGGCCGAAGATGGTGAGCCGCGATTATGCGGCGGAGGGCTATGTGCGCCAGCATCTGAAGGACGTGCACCTCATGCTCGATCAGGCCCGGCAGATCGGCCAGAAGCTGCCGCTGCTCGATGTTCACGCCGAGGCGCTGGAAGCCTGCATGCGCCGCGGCGAAGGCGACGCCGACAACAGCATCATCATCGAGGAAATCCGGCGGCGCACGGTGTAGGCGGCCGCTTTCAAGAGGCTTGCACACGCCGGCTAGGCTTGCTCCATTCGGCCCTCCGGCTTGAGAGCAAGCGCATTGGAGAGAGACTTTGTCCGATCGAAGATTCCACGGCCGCCGCGAAGACGTTCGCCTTGTGACCGGCCGCGGCCGTTACACCGCCGACGTCAATGTCGATGGACAGGCGGTAGGGCATTTCCTGCGCAGCGACCGCGCCCATGCCAGGATCGTGCGCGTCGATGCCGGCAAGGCGGCCGCGCTCCCCGGCGTGTTCGGCATTTTGACCGGCTCCGACGTCGCCGCCGCCGGCTGGAAAGGCCTGCCGGCGATGGCCTTCTTCAAAGGCGTTGGCGGCTCTTCGCCGCGCGTTCCCCCGCGTTATGCACTGGCGCACGAGCGTGTCCGCTTCGTCGGCGAACCCGTGGCGCTGGTCGTCGCCGAGACGGCGCACATCGCGCAGGATGCTGCCGAGCTGATCGAGATCGAGTACGAAGATCTGCCTGTGTTCGTCGAGGCCGCCGACGCCAGTGCGCAGGGCGCGGTGAGCATCCACGAGGACGCGCCCGGCAATCTCGCTTTCGAATACGAATACGGCAATCGCGAAGCGGTCGAGC
>JASHVN010000059.1 GCA_030044555.1 Xanthobacteraceae bacterium
AATGCGGCGACGGCGAAGACGCTCGAGCAACAGGCGACGGTGATGAACGAGCGGGTGGGCGCCTTCCGGCTCAACCCGATCGCCTCGCCCGCCCAGCCCGTTCGGCCGGCGCCGCTGCCGCGCACCGCCGAGACGGCACGGCCAAAGCCCGCTGTGGCCAGGGTCGCCGCCGCCCCGCGCAAGGTCGCAAATGGATCGGGCGGACGAATGGCGCTCGCTGCCGCGGCCGACAATGCGTCAGATTGGAAGGAGTTCTAACGGCTCCAAAGGCAGCAGAGTTCCGGTTTGCCGGTTAGCGTGAGGAATGTCCCAGACGCACGCAAGGTTGCTGCCCTTGCGTGCGTCTGGTTTTCGGCAAACGCCACGAGAGACATTCATTTATCTGCAATAATATTTCAGAATTACAAGACGCGATATCGTTTATGTTCTTAACTATTAACTCTTAAGCAATGGCCCACAACGTATTTCTCTTTTGCGAAGAGCACCTTCGCAGGACTGCGCGGGGCGACGTCAGGACTCCTCTGGCACGAATTGCTGCGCCGCCGATGCAGCCACGACAAGGGCACGAGCCCTGTGGGGACAGCGCGGAATACTTCCATCATGAGTGAACAGGTTCTTGCGACAGCCACCGAGACTCGCCGACCCATTCCCGGCGATCTTGCCATCCCGGGTGAGTCGAACGGCTCGACCACGCCCAATCAACTCATCAGCTTCGCCATTGGCGACGACCAGTACGGCGTCGACATCATGGCCGTGCGCGAGATCAAGGGCTGGACTGCGATCACCTCGCTGCCCAAGCAGCCCGAATACGTTCGTGGCGTGCTCAACCTGCGCGGGGTCATCGTTCCAATCGTCGATTTGCGCTGCCGCTTTGGTCAGGGGCTGACCGAAGCGACGCCGATGCACATCGTGATCATCGTGCAGATTGCCTCCAAGCCGGTTGGCCTGCTTGCCGATCGCGTTCTCGACATTGTCTCGCTCGATCAGAGTCAAGTGAAGCCCGTGCCGCGGGTGGCACAGGCGCAGCGCCTGAACTTCCTGTGCGGCTTGGCCACGACCGAAGGAGCGATGATCGCGCTCATTGATCTTCCCAATCTTCTCTCGCTCAGCGTCGACTAAGTAGGCGGACTCCGACAACGCGATATCAAAAGACTCCAAGGAGATCGCGATGCTCCCGTTTTCGAAATCGGCATACCATGGTCGGGGTGGCCATAACGTAGCGGGACTTAAGGGACAGATCATCGATAATATTTCGTCGGCCATCATGATGGTGGACCGCGATTTCATCGTCACCTATCTCAATGCGGCCGCCCGCAAGCTGTTCAAGAGCAACGAAGCTGCGTTCCGCTCCATCTGGCCGGGCTTCAACGCCGATAGCATCGTCGGCACGTGCATCGACACATTCCGCAACAACACGTCGCAGCAGGGGCGGCTGCCGGCCAACCCGGCGCAGCTGCCGATCCAAACCGAGATCACGATCGGCGAATTGAAGGTCTCCCTGCTGGTCAACGGCGCTTTCGATGCAAGGAATAATCTCGTCGGCAGCATTCTTGAGTGGCGCGACGTCACCGCCGAACGGCTGAATGCCGGCATGCTGGATGCGATCGGCAGGTCGCAGGCCGTCATTGAGTTCACGATGGACGGCCGGATTGAGCACGCCAACGAGCATTTTTTGCAGGTGATGGGCTACACCCTTGAAGAGATCAAGGGCCAGCATCATTCGATGTTTGTCGAGCCGGCCTATCGGCAAAGCGCGGAGTATCGGCTGTTCTGGGAAAAACTCGCGCGCGGTGAATTCGACGCTGGGCAGTATAAGCGGATCGGCAAGGGCGGGCGGGAAATCTGGATCCAGGCGAGCTACAATCCCATCCTCGACGCCAACGGCAAAGCCTTCAAGGTTGTGAAGTTCGCAACCGACATCACTCAGCAAAAACTGCAAGTCGCCGACTACCAGGGCCAGATCGAGGCGATCAGCAAGGCGCAGGCGGTCATCGAATTCGCGCTGGATGGAAAGATCCTCAACGCGAACGCCAACTTCCTCAAGGCGCTCGGCTACACGCTCGACGAGGTCAAGGGCCGGCACCACTCGATGTTCGTCGAGGCCGCCTGTGCGCAGAGCCCTGAATACCGGATGTTCTGGGAAAAACTCGGTCGTGGCGAGTACGACGCTGGTCAGTACAAGCGCATCGCCAAAGACGGCTCCGAGATCTGGATTCAAGCAAGCTACAATCCGATCATGGATTTGAACGGAAAACCGTTCAAAGTCGTGAAATACGCAACCGATGTCACCGCTGCGGTACAGGGCAGCTTGGCGTTGCAGGACGCCGTGGCGCAGGTGCAGAGCGTCGTCGAGGCGGCGAAGAATAACGATCTCACCTGTCGGCTGCCGCTCGAAGGCAAGCATGGCGAGGTGCTGTCGCTCTGCACCGGGGTCAACGGCCTGCTCGACACGATGGTGTCGGTGATCGCGAAAATCAAAACTTCGGTGCGTGAAGTGTCGAACGCGTCGGCGGAAATTTCGGCGAGCACGACCGATCTGTCGCAGCGCACCGAAGAGCAGGCCGCCAGCCTCGAAGAGACCTCGGCCTCGATGGAAGAGATGGCCGCCACGGTCAAGAAGAATGCGGAGAGCGCCCAGCAGGCCAATCAGTCGGCCGCAAGCACGCGCGATGTTGCCGGCCGCGGCGGGCAGGTCATAGGCCGGGCCGTGGATGCGATGGCGCGGATCGAGGAATCCTCGCGCAAGATCTCTGACATTATCGGCGTGATTGACGAAATTGCGCGGCAGACCAACCTGCTCGCGCTCAATGCCGCGGTCGAGGCGGCGCGCGCCGGCGATGCCGGGCGCGGCTTTGCGGTGGTTGCTTCGGAGGTCCGCAGCCTGGCCCAACGCTCGTCGCAGGCGGCCAAGGACATCAAGGACCTGATCACCAACAGCAATAATCAGGTCAAGGACGGCGTCGAACTTGTCAACAAGGCGGGCACTGCGCTCAACGAAATCGTCGAATCGATCAAAAAAGTCGCGGACATCGTCTCCGATATTGCGGCGGCGAGCGTCGAGCAGGCTACCGGCATCGAGCAAGTTAACAAAGCGTTGACGCAAATGGATGAGGTTACGCAGCAGAACTCCGCGCTGGTCGAGGAGAACGCCGCGACCGCAAAGACGCTTGAGCAGCAATCCAGGGCCATGGACGACGAAGTCGGCGTGTTTGCGATCGGTGAAGCGGAGGTCGAGGCCGCGTCCGCGATGCGGCATCGCTCGGCGGCTCTCGCGCCAAAGAGCACGTCCCCAAGGCCCGCCGAGGCCAGGATCGCCGCTGCCCCAAAGGCGCCGCCGACCAAATCGACTGCTGCACCCAAAAGATCCGGCAACGGCACAGCGGCGGGCGGTCCGGTAGCGCGTATGCAGGCGGCGCTTGCCGCGGCCGTCAACGACGCGGAGTGGAAAGAGTTCTAAATGTCAGCAATGCGCCATGGAGCGGCGGCGTTATCGGCCAACCAGCCCGTCGCCGCTCCTGCCCGTGAATTTGCTTTCTCGGAAGCCGACTTTCGGACGCTCAAGCAGCTCGCCTATGATTATGCGGGTATCGCTCTTTCCGAGAGCAAGGAAAATCTGATCTACAGCCGGATATCGCGCCGGCTGCGCGCGCTCAAATTGGCGTCGTTTCACGATTATTGCGACTATCTCGCCGAGACTCCGTCGGAAATCGAGAATTTCATCAATTCGATTTCGACCAATCACACCAAGTTTTTCCGCGAACTTCATCATTTCGAGCATTTCCGTGCGCACGTTGCCGTGCCGTTCGCGCAAGCTGTTGCGCACAAGCCCCACGGCCGCCTCCGCGTGTGGTCTGCCGGATGCTCGACGGGCGAAGAGCCTTACACCATCGCAGTCGTGCTCAAGCGGGAGATTCGCGACTTCGCCAGCAACGACGTGCGTATTCTGGCGACGGATATCGATACCGATGTCCTGAGGAGAGCAGCGCGCGGCGAGTATGTGGCCGCTTCGGTTGATGAGGTTCCCAAGGAATATCGGACGTTCTTCGCGCATCAGGCGGCCCCTGACGGCGCCGAGAAAGTGGTGATCGAGCAGAATATTCAGTCTCTCGTCGCCTTTCGGCGTCTCAATTTGATGGATCAGCCTTGGCCGTTCAGCGGGCTGTTTGACGCGATCTTCTGCCGCAACGTCATGATCTACTTCGACACGCCGACCAAAACAGCACTGGTCGAACGCTTCAAGCGGCAGCTCAAGCCCAATGGCTGGCTCTATATCGGGCATTCGGAATCGCTGATCGGGTCGCATCCCGGTCTCGATCTCGTCGGTCGCACGACCTACCGGAGATCGCAATGACCGGTGCGGCATTACAGCAATCAGACGGCCGATGGGACGGCAGCGTCGACGCCTCTGCCGGCAGGCGTTTTTTTGACGCCGCGAGTTCCGTGTGGATGGTGAAAGTGTTTCCGGGCGAGTTCTACATCACCAAAGAGGCGGACGTCGTGCTCCTGACGGTGTTGGGGTCGTGCGTCTCCGCCTGCATTCGAGATCCG
>JASHVN010000453.1 GCA_030044555.1 Xanthobacteraceae bacterium
ATCGATCGCGGGGCGCGTTCGTTTCAGCCAATGAACGTCAATTTCGGCCTGTTCCCGCCGCTGGCAGCCGCTACGGCGCGGGGCAGCAAGAAAAATTCGCAGAAGAAAAATTCGAACAAGCAGGCGCTTTGCGCCCGCGCGCTCGCCGCGCTCGAAGTCTGGGCCGGGGCAGCGATACCCCACGCCGCTGAATGAGCGGATTTGTGCTAGACGCGTCGGTCATGACCGAGGGCGAGGCCCCCACCGAACTTGCTGGCCGCTGGCGTGGCGGCGTCGTGCTCAAGCGCGATGTCTTCTCAACGATCGAGCGCGGCCGCTTTCGCACCGCGGATGGCGAGGTCGACGCAGTGCTGCGCCGGCTCGACGAAGTCCCGTGGTGGAGCCGCCCTCTCGCCTATCTGTTGTTCTGGCGCGAGCGCAATGCGTTGACCGACGCTGGCAAGCTCGGCATCGCCCCGCCGCTGCTTTTTGCCGGACGGCGTGCCCTGGTGCGCGGCTGGATCGACGGCGTTCCGCTGCATATCGCCAGGCCGCAGGGCGATGTCGCCTATTTCCATTCCGCCAAAGCGGCGTTGCGGACGCTGCATCGCGCTGGGTTGACGCACAACGATCTCGCCAAGGAACAGAACTGGCTGTACGCCAATGGCCGCGCCTATCTCACCGACTTTCAGCTCGCCTCGCGCTTCGGCCGTCGAGGCCGCCGCAGCACGCTGTTCCGCATCGCCCGCTACGAGGATTTACGCCATCTGCTCAAGCACAAGCGCCGCTACGCGCCGGAAGCGCTGACCGCTGCCGAGCGGCGCGTGCTCGGCCGCAAGAGTCTGATCACGCGGCTCTGGATGGCGACTGGGAAGAAGCTCTATTACGCGATAACGCGCGGGATCAATTTCAGCGATCGCGAGGGCCGCGGATTGCGCTACACCCGCGAAGCACCCGCCATCGCCGCGCGGCTGCGAACCCATCCGCAAGTGCGCGACGTCGCCATCGTCGCCTTTCCGGATCGTCGCACCGGCACCGGCCTTTATGCCTTCGTCGAGGGCGGCGCCAGCGAGCGCGAACTGCGTGATTTTGTCGGCCGCAACGGACCTGAATATTTGCAGATCGTCGCTGCACTGCCGCGCAATGCAACGGGCGAGGTGCGCAGCGAAATCCTCGAACTCATCGCCTTGAACCAGCTCGACCTGATCGCGCCTTTGGTCAAGGGCGACGACGAGCGCGCGCTGGTCGGTCGGATCGTCTCGGAGCGGCTTAACCTGCGCGACCGCTTCGCCTTCTGAGCAGCGTTACCGCGCGATCCGCGCCGGATTGTGCGCGGCGCGCCAGATCAGCCATTGCCGCCTCCATGGCGGGAGTTCGGTGGGCGCAAACGCGTCGCAGCACGCCAAACGATCGAGCGACGGCCGCACCGGCGCAATCGGAAGCAATGCCGGTAGCGCCGCCGCGGGAACTCCGCTCAGGCGATTGCGGGCCTCGGCCAGACGCTCGCGCGCCAGATGTCGCAACTGCGCGAGTGCGGCGTTCAGCCCGGCCGAAGATCGCCCGGCGAACACCTCCGAGGCTTGCACGTGGTGCCGTTCGAGCAATTCGGCCGGCACATAAAGCTGACCCCGCGCGGCGTGCAGCGGAAACGCTTGCAGGATAGCGGTCATGCCGTAGGCTATTCCGGCCGGCACGACAACGGTCTCCGGATCCCAATCGGCGAGGATTTTTGCGGCAAGCGCGAACAATGCCGAGGATGTTTTCGTCAGGTAAGCTTCGAACTCCGTGATTTGCATCATCGGCTCGTCGTAGAGATCGAACCGGCGCGCTTCGACAAGCTCGATCAGCCTTGTTGCCGCAAGGTGATGGTCTGCGATGGCCGCAAGCAGCGCCGATGCCACCGGATTGGCGGCTGCCTCGCTGTCGCGCTCGCCGCGCAAGGCTTCGCTCCACCATTGCAGACGGATTTCGCCGGCGAGCGGCTGGCGCGCCACTTCGCGCACCCGGGCAACCTCGATATTGAAGGCATAAAGCGCGTGCAGCGCGCCCCGGCACTGCGCCGGAGCAAACAAAGAGGCGAGATAACGGTCGCGGTCGGCCGCGCGCACCAGTTCGGCGCAATAGGCGAATGCGTCCTGCATGGGGGAAGCTTACAGGATCAATCGATCGCAATCAGGCCGGCGCCGACGCGGCGGCTTTCCATCAACATAACGTTATAGGTGCGCACTGCCGGGCCGGTCGTCATGCTGTCGACCGACAGGTGCGCGTCGCGAAACCTTTGCCGCAACGGCCCCGGAATAACCCAAGGCGTGGCGCCGGCGCCGATAATGAAAAAATCGAGGTCGCCGCTGCGGGCGAACACCAGCGCCAGCGCATCTTCGCTCAGTGCGGCAATGTCGCTGATCGGCCAGGGCCAAATGCCGTCGGGCAGACAGAGCAAGGAGCCGCGGTGGGACATGCCCGCGAAACGAAAACCACCCCCGCCGTGAGCGTCGATCAGCGCTTGCCGCGGCAGGTGCGGCGCTTCCACTATCGCCTTGTCCTGGCGCGCCGGGGCGCCGTTGGCCGCGAGGCCGCCGGCGTGGAGGTGGCCGCGGGCTTTGCCGGGGGCGTCTGGCCGGCCGGCGGCGCCGGCGGGCTTTCGGGCTCTTCGGCTCCGCCCATGCGCCCGCTGCCCACGCCCAGATAGATCAAAATCGGCGAAGCGATGAACACGGACGTATAGGTGCCGACCAGCACCACGCCGAACATCATGGTGGCGGTAAAACTGCGAATGGCCTGACCGCCGAACAAGAGCAGCGCGAGCAACGAGCATGCCACCGTCAGGTGGGTCACGATGGAACGCGACAGCGTCGCGTTGACCGATATGTTGAGCAGGTCGGGCATCGACATGCGCTTGTAGCGGCGCAGCATCTCGCGGATGCGGTCGTAAATCACCACGGTATCGTTGAGCGAATAGCCGACGATGGTAAGCAGTGCCGCAATGCTGGTGAGGTCGAAATCGACGCGCGTGAGCGACATGAAGCCGACGGTGAGCACGACGTCATGCACGTTGGCGATCATGGCGCCGAGCGCGAACTGCCATTCGAAGCGGAACCA
>JASHVN010000454.1 GCA_030044555.1 Xanthobacteraceae bacterium
TGCAGGCTCGCGTCCACCGTGCCATCGGCGAAGTCGTGCAGCGCCAAACCGAGGCCGGCCTCGACGTCATCAACGACGGCGAACACAGCAAAGTCAGCTGGATGGCCTATGCGCGCGCTCGCCTCTCCGGCCTCGAAGAGATCGACAGTCCTGTGCGCTTCCGCGGCGCCACGCGTGATTCTTTGGCCTTTGCTGCGGCCTACGAGGACATGCGTGTCATGCTGGCGGCACGCTCATCGGCCATCGTCGCCAAGCGCACGGTGCGGCCGAAGGCATGGGTCTGCAGCGGGCCGATCACATATGTCGGCGAAGACGAGCTGCGCACGGACATCGAAAATCTGAAACGATCGCTGCAGGAGGCCAAGGCCGAGGAAGCCTTCGTGACCGCGATTTCGCCATCGAACCTCGAACTCTACTACGAAAACCACTATTACGCCTCCACGGAGGAGTATTTGGCCGCGCTCGCGGAGGCGATGCGCGTCGAATACAAGGCCATTGTCGATGCAGGATTCGTGCTGCAGATCGACGATCCGCGGCTGGCGACGCATTACAATCGCACGCCCGAGGCGTCCATCGAGGATTGCCGCAAGTTCATGGCCCTGCGTGTCGAGGCGGTTAATCACGCGCTGCGCGGAATCCCGCAGGATCGGGTGCGGTTTCATACCTGTTACAGCGTCAATATCGCACCGCGCGTCTTCGACTTCGAGCTGAAGCACTTCGTCGATTTGATGCTGCAAATCCGCGCCGGGGCCTATCTGTTCGAGGCGGCCAATCCACGCCACGAGCACGAGTGGGAATTGTGGCGGGACGTGAAACTGCCCGACGACAAGATCTTAATTCCCGGAATCGTCTCGCACTGCATTCATCTGGTCGAGCATCCGCAACTGGTGGCACAGCGGCTCGTCCGCTTTGCCGATGTCGTCGGCCGCGAGCGGGTCATCGCCGGGACCGATTGCGGCTTTGGCACATCGGGCGCCGGCGATGAGGTCCATCCCGATGTCGCCTGGGCCAAGCTCCGCGCGCTGGTCGAAGGCGCCGCTATTGCGAGCAAGACATTGTGGGCCTGATAACGGGATAAGCGTTACTGCCAGAGCTGCTTGGTCGCTTGCGCGGCGCCGGCAACGAGAGCACCAAGCTTGAGGAACACGATCTCCGGGTCGAGCTTGCCTGATCCCGCCGCAGTGCCAAAACCGCAATCGGTGTTGGCAATCACGCGCTCGCGGCCGACGACATCGGCAAAGCGGACGATGCGCTCGGCGACCAGAGCGGGATGCTCGACGTAGTTCGTGGACGTATCGATGACGCCGGGGAGCAGAATCTTCTCCTCGGGAAGCTTTACCTCTTTCCAGACCGCCCATTCGTGCGCGTGCCGCGGATTGGCGGCTTCCAGCGCGATCCCTTGCGGTTTGGCCCCGAGCACGATGCCGGCGATCTTGCGGAAATCGATGTCGTGAGTGTGCGGCCCCTCATAATTGCCCCAGCAGAGGTGCATGCGCACCATATTGGCCGGCACATTGGCGAGCGCGTGATTGAGCACGTCGACGTGAAACGCCGCGCGCTTGAGAAACTCGGCTTCGGTCAGATCCTGAAAGCCGGTGTGCCGGGACATGGCGAGGTCGGGACAATCGAGCTGCAGGATAAAACCCGCCGCGACGATCGCCTCATACTCTTCCCGCATCGCATCCGCGATGGCTTCGATATAGGCCTCGTGAGAGGGGTAATAGCGATTGGGCAAAAAACTGGCGACCACGCCAGGAGAGGCCGCGGTCAGGAATGCTTCGGTGGGTTTTGCCGCATCGACCGCGGCGCGCATATTGGCGAGATCGCGGGTCAAGGCGTCGCTGTTCTGCACGCTGATGGGGCCGACGCAGGTGACGCGCTTGAAACGCTGCGCCCCGGTCAAGAGCGCCATTTTCTTGCGAAATTCGGGGAACGCCGCCACGTCGAGGTGCGGCTTCGGCGGCCCCGGAGCGCCTTCTTCGGAAAAGCCGGCGAGCCGGTCGTGCACGTAAGTGGCGTAACTGATCTTGCTGGTTTCACCGTCGCTGACGATGTCGATGCCGGTATCGACCTGGCGTTTCACGATATCCGATACGGCCTGCCGAACAGCCCGATCGAACGCGGCGCCGTCATAAGCAAGATTGCCCTCGCGCGCCTCGAGCAGCTTGAGAACATTTTCGCTGCGCGGCAGGCTGCCCACATGGGTGGTGAGAATTCGATCTTGGCTTGATTTCATCTTTGGCTCGATTTCATCGATAGCAGTCTCTGCGGTCAGGCCTGGTGGCGAACGCGCCGTTCGACGGCGTGGAGAAGCGAGTTGATCGCTACCGCAAACAAAAAGAGCAGTAGCGTCAGCGCAAAGATGTCGACGACGTTGTGTATATCAGTCGCCCGGATGAGGGCATAGCCGATCCCGGACGACGAGGCGAAAAGCTCGGCGATCAGTATGCCAAGCAGCGTCACCGCGATCCCGATGCGCACGCCGGAAAGAATTTCTGGAATCGCTGCCGGCGCCAGCACGGTCACGATCGTCGCCAGCGGCGACAACCGCAGGACCTTGGCGGTGCGACGGTGGACCGGCGCGACGTTGCGCACGGCATTCATGGTGAATATGGCGACGGGGAAAATGCCATGGATCACTCCGAACGCCACTTTGGCCGCCAGACTCAAGCCGAAGATCAGCAAAATGATCGGGTAAAGCGTAATCTTCGGGATCGAATAGATGGTGCCGAGGATCGGATCGGCCACCTCGGCAGCGAAGCGATTAAGCCCAAGGCCAAGGCCGAACAGCAATCCGCCGCCGACACCGATGAGGCACGCATAGGCAAAGGCCACCCCGGTGCTCTCGGCATCCCGCCAGAAATTGTGCGTCTGCAGCAGCGACGCAGCGCGCAAAATCGTCGCGGACGGAGAAGACACGACATCTTCGCCAACCAGCAGATACAAAATCTCCCAGCACGCCAGAAATCCGGCGGCGAGCAGTAAGCCGTCGTACTTTTGCGGCTTCATTGCCGTCCGAACCGGTGATGCAGGCGCTTCTCCCAGCGCGACAGCGCGCCGTTGACCACCATCACCATGATCAACAGCAGCAACAGCATTCCGTACATCGTCCTGTTGTCGAAGTCCTGATAGCCGAAGGCGATCCGCTTGCCGATGCCGGCTGTCGCCAGAATAAATTCGCCGGCGACGATCCCGATCACCGAATAGGCAACCGCAAGCTTGATGCCGGTCACAAGATGGGGGCCGGCCGCCGGCAGCCGCAGCAGGAGGAGTTTGCGGACCGGCCCGAGCCGCATGACCGCGCCGGTCCGCGAGATCGCGCGCGGCACACGGTCGAGGCCAATCATCGTATTGACGATCATCGCCACGGTGCCGAACATTGCGCCCATAACGATGAGCGCGGTACGCCCGACGCCGAACGCCACGATCAGCACCGGGTAGAAGATAAAGACTGGCACGGCGTAATAGGCCGACAGCAGTGGCTCGAACACCCGGCGCAGTCGCGGCAGCGCGTGCAGGGCTGCTCCCAGCCAAAAGCCGAGGACGACTGAAAGCACGACGGCCACTGCTGTGTTGATGACCGTGAAAGCGATATCGTCGTTCGCATGGCCACCGCGAAGGATCTGCCATAGCGCGGCGGCCATCTCGGTTGGCGGAATCATCGTGGCACGCGGGATAATCCCGGCGCAGCACAGAGTTTCCAGCAGCGCGAAGGCGCCAACGATTAGTGCAGCGCGAGTCAGACCGACTTTGGTGAAACGCGAGCGGATACGTCTGCTCCTATTGGCAACGGCTGGCGACAGCGGGCTTGCGACAGCGGATTTGAGACAGCGGATTTGCGGCGCGCACTCACAGCGGCTTCTGTAAGTCCTTGGGCAAAAACTCCTGATCGATCATTGCATTCCAGTCGACCGGGCGATCGACGTCGCCGACCAGCTGCAAGCCCTCCGACATTTTGTCGAGCCCCGATTTCTCGAAGTCACCCCGTGTCCATTCGCCCGGATAGCCGAAATATTTGGGAAAATAGGTCGCGACCTGCTTCGGGTCC